>JAUVJE010000017.1 GCA_030592355.1 Clostridia bacterium | reverse complement strand
GATAGAAGGACTTTTTCTTCTGTCGGGTAAGAAAAGAACCGCAGGGACTGCGGGTTTAGCCTGGGTTAGCTTAGACCGGTAGGTCTATCGACCAGGAATCCTGCCAATTCATTGGCGGGTAGTTCAATCTTCTAGTTGATTGCTATTTCGTAAAATAATTGATTTTTCCATCCATTTTTTTCTTCTGAAAATCAAATACATATATATGGAACTGATGGCATGGGCTACACCGAGTCCAAGCCAAACCCCTTTCACACCGAGGGCAGTGGCTGAAAACAGGTACGCAAGGGGCACCCTTAGAACGAAAAGTGTGATTAGGGTTGTAATGAATGCGGTTCTTGAATCGCCTGCTCCGTAAAATGAATATAATGCAGAAACTCTGATTCCAAGAAAACAATAAAACGCTATATGAAAGTAGATATAATATCGTCCAAGTTCAATAACCTCCGGAGAATTAGTAAATATAGATACCAGCGGTTTGGCAAAAACTGCGGCCAGTATAGTTACTATAAAAGTTGAAAGGAATATAAAAATCATGGATTTTTTACCCGCTTCATATGTTCGGTCGCGTCGTTTTGCTCCAAGATTCTGTCCAACCATTGTTGAAGCCGCCTGCCCGATCGCCGCCATTGGCATATACATAATTGAATCAAACCTTATTCCGATGCCATGTGCAGCAGTGGCGATTGGACCGAATGTATTGACCCTGGCCAAAAGAATTGTCATTCCCAATGCTACGGTCATCTCGGAGAAACTGGAAGGAATACCTATGCGCAGTATCTCCTTTGTGATTCTAAAATTTAATCTTATTCGTTTTAATCTGATACCAAGGGGAGAGTCCTTTTGAAGTATCCTGTAAAATAGATATAATGACAGCAGGAGTCTGGCGATTACTGTGGCATAAGCAGCGCCGGCTACTCCCAGTTTCGGAAAAAACAGCCAGCCATAGATTAGGAAGGGGTCCAGAACAATATTTATGATATTAGAAAATATACTGGCGATCATAGGGGTCTTTGTATCGCCCACGCCCCGGAGCATGCTTTGGAACACATAGAACGTAAACATGAAGAACATTCCAACCATTATTATTGTAAAATATTCATCTGCCAGAGGAATGACCGCGGGATCCGTTTTAAGCAATAGAAAAATCCATTTTTTTGTTAGAAGTCCGGTAATTGTCACAACAAAGGCAAAGCTGAAAATGAGTATTATTGAGGTGTGAACTGTTTTTTCGAGGTTTTCATGATCTTTTGCCCCATAGTACTGACTTATCAGAGTGGAGGTTGCTGTTGAAAGGCCTATGGCAAATGCAACGAGTAAGAAGACTATTGTAAATGATACGGTAACGGCTGAAATTGCTTCAGCACTGTTTTCAAGATGACCTACAAAGAATGTATCCGCAATATTATAAAAAACGTTGGCAAGATTGGATATGGCAATAGGCCATGCTAATTTCATCAAGTTCTTAACTACCGGACCCTGTGTAGTATCAATGTTTCTCATAAATCCCTCATCCGTTCAATAATAACATCCAAAGCTAAGCGGTACAACAATTCATTATTAATTGTGTCGTTCGTCAGCGATAATGTCATATTATAACTCGTCAGGGAAAATGTCACCCCCTGAAAAGACTATAATTGAAAGATGAGAACTGATATGAGTGAAAAAGACGCAAGAAAGATAATAATTATTGGACAATTGATTTAAGGTAACCTCAACAACAAGCAGACAGAAAAACTCACGGATTTGTCTAAAAGACAGACAATGCGGTTGAAAGCGGAGGCAACTGCAAATGGAACCATGAGAATTTTACACAAGAACAGGGGCAGGAAACCAGCTAATACAACCCTCATTGAAATTGTTGATGAAATCATGAGGTTTTATAAAACAGAGCTGAAGGGATACAACTTCTGCCATACTGCGGACGTGCTTGCGGAAGACAAAGATATATTTGTGTCCCCCAGCACCGAATCCCGTGTTTTGAAAAACCACGGGATAAAGTTCCCGAAAAGCAAAAGAAGACCTAAGAAGCACCGTCCCAGGGACGCCCGTGAACATGAAGGCAAAATGGCTCAGATGGATGATTCTTCTTTTGACTGGCTGGTTGACGGACAAACACTGTACCTGCATGGTGTTTGATGATGCCACCGGCAGGGTGCTCGCCCTGTATCTTGATACAGAAGAAACCTTTAAAGGTTATTGTGAATGCATGTTTCAAATGAATGCTTCTGGTCATGTCCCACGTGAATTATATACTGACAGACGCACGGTTTTTAATTATGACAGCAAGGGTAAGAAGAAACTCGCCCTGGAATAAAAACTTGCAGGTGTAGTAAAGAAGGAACCTCACTTCGCAAGGGCACTGAAAGAACTCAGGGCAATCCTGATACTTGCAAAATCCGCACAGGGCAAGGGCTGCGTAGAACATTTATGGGGAACACTGCAGGACCGCCTGGCAAAGGATTTCAGGAGTAGAGGCATAACTGATATTGATGAGGCCAACAAGTTCCTGCAGCAGTACATGGCATACTTCAACTATAAATTCTCCGTAGTACCTGCTAAGCCGGGGAAGAAGTGTATCCCGAAGATCAGAAAGGACAGCATTCAATTGATGTTTTCAATACGTGAAACACGAAAGATTGATTCAGGTATTTCATTCTTGTTCCGTGGGGAGAAATATCGATTGCCGGTTTATTCAGACAAAGGGTCTCTATCCAAGGGTGAAACGATTACGGTGGCTACAAGTCATATGATTGGTATTAAAGTCATTTACAAGGGACTCGTTATGAGTCCCTTGCAGCTTGAGAAAAGGATTCGCAAAAGTGTAGAGCCGACTAAAAAAGAACCTTCTAAAAAGCCATATAAACAAGCAAAAGACCATCCATGGAGAAAATATCCACCCAACCCCAAACCTAAGGGGAAAAAGGTTACATAATTGCTGATGAGTTACGGCCTTAGGAGGTGACATTCCCCTGACTGTTGACACAATTCATTATTATTTGAAAAGGTATATTTTTATCTGTGTTTTATTTGCCTGTCATATTTATGTAAGTTATAATTTAAAGAGATATTTAAATTCTTTAGGGGTAAAAAAGTATGAACATTTATGAGTGTAGGGAAAACAATGAAAATTATATAAAAATCTGCAATGATGCAAAGAACTCTGTGTTTTTTAATACGGATATTGTTATATCGGGCATTTGCAATGCAATTGAAGCAGGGAACGGCAAGATGAAAATTGCATTTGACGGCTGGTATGGAATTGATTGGGATTTTATTTTAAGGAAAGTCGGGAAGGTTTGTTCCGGCAGAGGAATATCGATAGAGAAACAGCATGCGGGCAATCTGTTTATCAAAAAAAGTGAACTAAAAAAATATAAGAAGGCATTTATAACCGAAGATCCTGCATTTGGATGGGAAAATCTTGACGGAACTTTAAAAGATATTCTTGACCATAGAAAAATTGAAAATTTTAAAAGCAGGTTGGAGGATAATAAATTTAAGGCAGATGTCTTAATCGCATATGGACCCGGATGTGCTGCCGGCATGCTGGACGAATGTTATGATTTAATCTTTTATTTTGATAAATTGGTACAGTATGTCTTATTACAGATGTGGGATTTTAAACTTGAACCATTTGGTTATGCTGAAGCTGATAAAGAGTATTATTGGAAAGAGTATTATTACTGCGATTACCATCTTCTTCTGAAGCATAAACTCAAGCTTGCTGAAAAATTGGATTACTATGTCGATGCGCTTGATTCTGCAGATCTTAAAATGATACCACGTAAAGCTTATGACGAGATAATCCAAACGCTGGTAAATTACCCTGTAAAATGTATTGAAATTTATCAAGGTGGCCCGTGGGGGGCATATCGCTTCAAGCAACTTGAGAATATAAAAGGGCTTGGATGCAATGCATGGCATACATTGACTAGTCCGGATCTTAGCATGGAAGTTGATTTCGGAGGCGAGAGGATGCTAAATCTGCCATTTATTCTTTTAATGCAGTATGCCGAAAAACTTGTAGGCGGTTATGTAAATGAAAAATATCCGTTATTGTTTCCTTTTCAGGTGGGGCTTGATGATGGATGGTTCCCAAAACCAATGCCAAGGGAGAGGACTGCCATGCCGATGCATAACCATCCGGGGATAGATTATTGCAGACGCAATTTCAATGAAATTTATGGTAGGTATGAAACTTATTATATAGTTGAGGCTTACGAAAACGGAGGGTCTTTCCTGGGATATAAAGATGATTGCGATATTGAGGAATGGGAAAGAAAGTGCAGGGAATCTGATAATTCAACTTTGATTTCGGATTGGCAGGATTATTGCAGATTTTGGGACACAAAAACCGGGGATTTATTTCTAATACCACCTGGAACGGTTCATGGACACGGTGGGAATCAAATGGTTCTGGAAATGGATACATGCCCGGCTGTCGCAGGGAATGAATACTCCTTCTTCCTACATGATTTTGCGCGTAAAAGCTGGAATGATGAAGATAAATCCATGACAGGGAAGCCGATGAGGATGCATCTTGACCATGGATTCAATAATGAACGATGGAGAAGGGAATCATATGTAGAAAAAAATCTCAGGGCCAGACCAAAAGTAATATTCTCAAAGGATGATTATTGCATAGAGAGATTTTCAACAATTCCGGAAATGCCTTTTCACATAGAGCGAATTCATTACTATAACCATGCAGAATATTCAACATATGGTAAATTCACACAGGTTATTACACTTACAAGAGGGAAGAAGGCCATGATTAGATCCCTGTCAAATCCGGATTTGAAGGCTGAAATCGTACGATATCACAATGCGGTAATTCCGGCATCATTCGGCGATTATGAATTGATTAGCCTTGACGGAGGATTTAATACTGCTGTTCTGATTCGATTGAAAAAGGGGTAAAAAATAAAAAAAACAGGTACCTGCATCTAAGTGAAATGGTAACGGTGAGGTTGACAGATGTGGGTGTTTGAATTAGAATGGAACTGCGTTCACAGGGACGAGTAACCGGGTACGGAGTTTCAGAAAGAAAGCGGTAAATGCAAGCTTTTACACCAGACCGGCGAAGGCTGACCCTCAGCATCCTTTCCCAATAAGTAAGGACGACTAAGCCGCGTTAAGGTCCCGAGTGTTTCTGTATGGAAGAATCAGGGTGGTACCGCGAGTTACTCTCGTCCCTTTCAGGGATGGGGGTTTTTTAATTTTCGGGAAATCCTTTGGATATAAATTTGAGGTGAATTATGGAAAAATTATCATTGAATATACTTAGGAAAAAGTTTCTGGAGTTTTTTAAAAGTAAAAACCATCTTATAATACCGAGTTTTTCTCTGGTGCCGGATAATGATCCTAGTATTTTACTAATAAATGCGGGCATGACACCCCTTAAACCATATTTTACAGGAGCAAAAAAGCCTCCTTCTAGTAGAATGGCCACATGTCAAAAATGTCTTAGGACGCTTGATATAGACAGCGTTGGAATCACAGACAGACATGGCTCATATTTTGAAATGCTGGGCAATTTCTCCTTTGGAGACTATTTTAAAAAAGAAGCAATTGCATGGGCATGGGAATTTTTTACTGATGTTCTTGATATACCGGAAGAATTGTTAAGTGTTACTGTATATCTTGATGATGACGAAGCATATGACATATGGACTAAAGAGGTTGGTCTCGCAGAGAGTAAGGTTTCCAGGCTGGGCAAAGAAGACAATTTCTGGGAACATGGAACAGGACCCTGCGGACCATCTTCAGAAATATTCTTTGACAGGGGAGTTGAGAGAGGCTGCAATGATTCCAATTGTGCACCGGGCTGTGAGTGTGACCGGTTCATAGAAATATGGAATTTGGTTTTTACACAGTTTGACAGACAGAAAAATGGCGAGTATCTGCCCCTTGAAATGAAAAATATTGATACGGGCATGGGGCTTGAGAGACTTGCCTGTGTTATGCAGGGCGTAGATAATCTGTTTGAAGTTGATACATTCAGAAGTACTCTGGACAAGACATGTGAACTGGCCGATGTGGAATATAAGAGTGATCCTAAAAAAGATATGTCTGTACGTCTGATAACTGACCATGTCAGAAGCACAGTCATGCTGGTTTCAGATGGTGTTATACCATCAAATGAAGGGAGGGGATATGTTCTTAGAAGGTTACTTAGAAGAGCAGCGCGTCATGGAAAACTGCTTGGGATTGAAGGAACTTTTATGACTGATATTGTTAAGGATGTTATCAAGGAGTCAGGAGGTGCTTATCCTGAACTTGTCAGCAGACAGGAGTATATAGAAAAAGTCATAAAGATTGAGGAAGAGCGTTTTCAATCTACAGTTGAAAAGGGTCTTGTAAGATTAAGTGATAAAATTAGTTCTATCAGCAAAGTAGATGGTAAACTTACATTAAAAGGTGAAGATATCTTCGAACTTCATGATACATTTGGATTTCCATATGAGCTGACCGCTGAGATTGCTGCTGAAAATAATATAGTAATGGATGAAGTTGGATTTAAGGTAGAAATGAAGAAGCAAAAAGAAGCAGCAAGAAATGCCAGGACGGCTGATGAAGGTTCACAAGCATGGGGTGGTGATGAAGAAGATATATTTGAAGGGGTAGCACCATCTGTATTTACAGGTTACGAAAGGTTGAACGATACTGCAGTGGTCCTGAAAATAGCAGAAGCAGGGGATATTGTAGAGATAGCTTTGGATAAAACCACATTCTATGCTGAAAGCGGAGGCCAGGTAGGAGATGTTGGATATATATCATCTGAAGACGGATTCAAAATGCATGTTACAGGTTGTATAAAAACACACACAGGTGTTTATGTGCATAAGGGAAAGGTGGTTTACGGAACTATATCCAAAGGGGAAAAAGTGGTTTGTGAAGTGGATGAAATAGCGAGAAAAGCCACCGAAAGAAATCATACTGCCACTCATATACTGCAGTATGCGCTTCAGAAAGTGCTTGGAAAACATGTTGCGCAGGCAGGCTCCCATGTTGCACCTGACAGAATGCGGTTCGATTTCAATCATTTTACTGCCATGACCAATGATGAAGTCAGACAAGTGGAAAATCTGGTTAATAAAAAGATTCTTGAGGATGCCTCTGTACAGGTCGAAGTTATGGAAATCAACCAGGCCAGGGAAAAAGGTGCGACGGCGCTTTTCGGAGAGAAATATGGAGACAAGGTCAGGGTTGTAAGTACAGGAGGATTCAGCATGGAATTATGCGGAGGAACTCATCTTGACCATACATCGTCAGCCGGATTGTTTGTTATTGTATCTGAAGGCGGAGTTGCTGCGGGAGTCAGGAGAATTGAAGCACTGACAGGGGCAGCAGCGTTAGAATATTTACAGGATAAAAAGGAAAAACTTTCTAAAATTACAGGTTATATAAAGACCACTGACTCAGATGCTCCTGCACGGGTTGATAGGCTTCTTAAGGAATTGAAATCCGCAAAGAAAGAAATTGACAACCTTAAGAAAAAAGCAGCGGCCGGATCTGCAGCAAGCGTACTTGATAATCCGGAAGAAATAAATGGAACCAAGGTAATTGTTACAGAAATACAGGGCAGCGACATGAATACATTAAGAAGTATGTGTGATTCCGCCCGTGAAAAGTATGATGATTGTGTAGTATTTTTGGTCAGCGGAGGAGATAAGGTAAGCCTCGCTGCGGCAGCAACTAAAAAAGCCGTTGAAAAAGGAATCCACGCTGGTAGAATAATTGGCCAGGTGGCAAAAATTACCGGAGGCGGAGGCGGAGGACGCCCTGACATGGCTCAGGCAGGCGGGAAAGATTCGTCTAGAATAAATGAGGCCCTTGAAAAAGCAGGGGCATTAATCAGGGAGGTATTAATATGAGCGGATGTATATTCTGCAGGATAATCGGCGGGGACATACCTTCGGACACAATATATGAGAATGAAACAGTGAAAGTATTCAAGGACATTAGTCCGGTCGCGCCGGTTCATTTGATAATTGTTCCTAAAATTCATATTGACAGCATAGAAAGTTTGAACGAGCAAAATGCCGGAGTGGTTGCCGACTGCATGTTGGCTGCTAAAAAGGCTGCGGAAATTTCCGGGATTGATAAAAGCGGCTACAGAGTTATCAGTAATGTAGGGGAGGATGCCGGGCAGTCGGTAGAGCATCTTCATTTCCACTTAGTAGGCGGGATTCCAATGGGTGAGAGGATATTATGAAAAGGCTAATGCCTTTCCTTATAATATTCGTCTTACTGGTTTCATTATCAGCCGGTTGCTCGCATTTTGAAAAGTTAGCTGACGATAGGGAGTCGCTGAAAGAGATTGCCCAGAACTATGTCGATGCCGTATTTGACTTGGACTATAAAGAACTCGCCGGATTTGAATTCACACTTCAGATGAAGCTTGCGATGATTACCCGGGCGTCATATAAAGCGGTAAGGGATTTGTTTGTTGAAGCTTGCGGTGAATACATTAGAATTGTTGATTTTACGGAGAGTGAAAAAAGCGGATACCATATCGTGTCCGTTATCTGTGAATTTGAAAACACGTATGCAAATATAAATGTTGTGTTTGACGATAAGAATAGAATTGCCGGCCTTCACTATACATATAACAGAGTTTATGGAAGAAACGATATGAACGAAACCGAGGTTTCTTTTGGAGGAGAGTTGCCTTTGCCGGGTACTCTTGCAATGCCTGGTGCAAATGGCAATGTACCGGCTGTAATAATCATACACGGTTCGGGACCTTCTGAAAGAAACGGTGCAATCGGAGGAAACGCAGTTTACTATGACATTGCAAAACAGCTGTATGACAAGGGGATAGCATCCCTTAGATATGATAAGCGAACCTATGCATATGGATATCTTGATGATGAGAATTATTTTGATAACATAACGGTTTGGGAAGAAACAATAAATGATGCTATAAAAGCTTTTGAATTCTTAGCCCGTCAGGACGGCATAGACAGAAACAGGATATATTTTGCAGGGCACAGTCTTGGGGGTTATTTAATGCCAAGAATTGCCGGGAGTGTACCCGAAGCTGCAGGATTTATAATGCTTGCTCCCAATGCATCAAGACTTGAGGATATTATTGTCCGCCAAACGGAATATATCAATGGAATAGATGGGAAAACAACATCCATTGAGAATAAAACTCTTAAGGAATATATAGAGATGAGGGACAGGATCAAAAGTCTGCAACCAGACAGCGGCTATAGCTCTGAGGAGCTGTTTTGGGCACCCGAAAGCTATTGGTTGGATCTTGCGTATTATTTTCCAATAGATGAGATGCAAAAAGAGACCAGACCGGTGCTGTTGATACATGGAGGCAGGGATTACCAGGTGGATATAAATGAGTATAATATGTGGACGGATGGTCTTGGCGATAAAAAAAATATCAAATTCATTCTGCTTCCTGAACTTAACCACCTTTTTGCAGCAGGTGAAGGGCCAAGCACTCCGCAAGAATATCAAAAACTTGCCGAAGTAGATTTGAGGGTAGGCAATGTAATTGCAAAATTTATTTTTGATTGATATATGGAGGCAGATATGATTTATGACGGACATATACATATAAGACCGGGCAAGGTGAACCCGGTGGAGCTAAAGGAGCAAATGACGCAATGCGGGATTGACGGGGGTGTATTGATATCTTTGTCGCCTGAAAACGGTACATTTGACAGCAGAGTGGAAAATCTCTTGGAATGGACAGAGGGAAACGATGAATTAATACCATTCTTTTGGATAAACCCATTAGAAACGGGAGCAATAGGTCAGGTGAGAAGGGCAATTGAAAAAGGGGTCGCTGGATTTAAGATTATATGTGACAGATTTTTCCCCGGTGATCCAAAATGCATGTCCGTATGCAAAATAGCAGCGGATTCCGACAAACCGATTTTATTCCATTCCGGAATTCTTTGGGACGGTAAACCCTCATCGGAATATTGCAGGCCTGTTCACTTTGAAAGCATGATGACGATTAATAACCTTAGATTTTCACTGGCTCATATCGGATGGCCATGGTGTGATGAAATGATTGCAGTATACGGGAAGTTTTTGAATTTTAAAAGCCGCAATCCGCGGTCTAAGATAGAGATGTATATCGATACGACACCGGGAACTCCCGCGAATTATCGCGAGGAGGTGCTTAGGAAGCTTTTCCTGACGGGTTATGATGTCGAAAACAGTCTAATATTCGGTAGCGATTGCGATGCCAATGACTATAACATTGAATGGACGGCAAAATGGGTTGAAAGGGATAAAATGATTTATACAACCCTTGATTTGAGTGAAAAAGTAGTTTCGGGAATATATAAAAACAATCTGGAAGCTTTTATAAGCGGGAGTAATCAAACAAGGGATTACAAGGACTTAATACCGGCTTCATTTTAGTATTTTAAAGGAGTATCAGAACAGGGAAACCCGGTTGACTATTGATATTCTATCGTGTATAATGTCAATCAGTATTTAGGAAATCGAGCCGAAACAATGTGTTATTGGCCGTCCCTTTATAAAGAACCCAAGAGTAGAAGGGGGGGATTGAGATTATGGCAGAAATAAGAGTTAAAGAAAATGAAAGCCTTGAAAACGCGTTGAAAAGGTTCAAAAGACAATGCGCTAAATCCGGTGTGCTCGCAGAAGTCAGAAAAAGAGAGCATTATGAAAAGCCCAGCGTAAGAAAAAAGAAAAAATCCGAAGCAGCAAGAAAAAGAAAAAAAACAAAAAGATAAAAAGCAACCCGGTCGAAAGACCGGGTTTTTTATAGCAATGATATGAAATTTTCTCACATAGTCCCGGGTGTAATGTGCATTTTTTTATTTAGAGCTTGATTAGGGCGTCCCTTTCGGGACCGACGGATACATATGAAATTTTTACTCCGCAGAGAGATTCAATTTCATTCAGGTAGCTCTGCGCCGTGGCAGGCAGGTCTTTAAAAGTTCTTATACCGGTAATGTCTTCATCCCAGCCTGGAAAAGTTTTATAAACCGGCTTGGCTTCATTTAATGTGCAGTTGATTGGGAAATCCCCGGTTTTAACGCCATTGATATCATAAGCTGTGCATATTTTCAGTTCTTTCTGTCCGCTAAGCACATCGAGACATGTGACAGTCATTTCAGTGGCACCCTGCAAAGTGCAGCCATATTTTGTAGCGACTGTATCGAAATACCCAATCCTTCTCGGACGTCCTGTTTTTGCGCCATATTCATGACCGGTTTCGCGAATCTCGTGAGCAATATCGCCGAATAATTCTGTGGTGAACGGACCTTCTCCTACGCAAGTAGAATAAGCTTTTGTAATCCCGACAATCCGCTCGATTGAGGATGGGGGGACGGGAATAGATGCGCAGGCATTGCCGCTTAGCGTCGATGAGGAAGTAGTAAAAGGATAAATCCCGTGTGTGATGTCCCTCAATGCGCCAAGTTGTGCTTCTACAATGATGTTTTTACCCTCAGCGAGAAGCTTGTCCACCAGTGCTTTGGTATTGATTATGTATGGTTTAAGCAAGTCGGCGTATCTCATCAGATAATTGAAAATTTCTTCAGCATCCACAGGTTCGGCACCATAACCGCCTTTTATCTGTAGATTGGCATATTCAACGACATCGGTAACATGCTCTTTCAAATATTCGGGATACAGTAATTCGCCTGCCTGAATGCCTTTCTTAAGGAATTTATAGCCGTAAGTTGGTGCAATACCGCTCATTGTAGAGCCGTATTTTTTATCTTTTAGACGCTCTTCTTCGAGTTTTTCGAGTATTTTTGCATAGGGCATTATGAGAATAGCCCTATCGGAAATGTAAATATTTTCAACTTTTATACCATTCGTTTCAACATCCTTTAGTTCCGCAATAAAAGAATCCGGACTCACCACGGATCCGCTTGCGATTATATTGATTACCCCCGGATAGCAAACTCCCGAAGGGAAGTTGTGAAATGCAAATTTCCCATGCTCGTTTACTACGGTATGACCGGCATTGTCGCCGCCTTGATATCTGATTACGCAATCAGCTTTTCCAGCGAAATAATCAACCATTCTGCCTTTTCCTTCATCGCCCCAATTAAGACCTACCACTGCTGTGACCATTAAGTCCATCCTCCTTGTAATTAAAATACATTCATATTATAATCACAGTGCTGTTATTAGTAAAATTAATAAAATTAATGATAAGGATAAGGTGAGTTTATATCAATAGTGCGGAGCAATAGCATATGTTAATAGGAGAGTGACGAAGTATTGATATAATCACATAAAGAAGTTAGTAATAATAGGATAAGGTGATGTAATATTAATAATTTAGAGCAGTATAAGGTTTTTTATAGTGTAGCAACCGAAGGCGGTTTCTCAAAAGCAGCGGGGAAATTATATGTATCACAGTCCGCCGTCAGCCAGTCCATCAAACAGCTTGAGGGAAAAACCGGTGTGAATTTATTTATCAGATTGCCAAAGGGAATCAGGCTTACAAAAGAAGGTGAAATACTTCTTGAATACATTGGTCCGGCGCTTGAGAGGATCAGAGCCGGCGAGAAGAGGCTGCTGGGCATGTCGTCTTTGAAAAAAGGAAGTGTGACTGTAAGCTCATCTGATACATTTTGCATGTATCTTTTTCCGGCACTATTAGAAAGTTTTCATAAATCATATCCCGGGATTAGTATGAATATCGCCAATAAAACTTCTTCAGAAACCAGGGAATTGCTTGAAAAGGGTATGGCTGACATAGGGATAATCAATCTTTACGGAAATAATGAAGATAATCTGAAGTTGTGGAAACAGTATAAAATAAGCGACTGCTTTATAATCAAGAAAGGCAGCCTTAAGAAAAAAAGAAAGAATATGACACCTGGGGAAATTGCAGAGCTTAATCATATAATGCTTGAAAAAGGAACCAGTACAAGAGCTCATATAAATAAATATTTTGCAGATGAAGGAATTATGGTACAACCTGAAATAGAACTCGGTTCAGTTGAATTATTGTTGAAATTTGCCGCAATGGGAATGGGCGTAAGTTGCATCGCACGGGAATTCCTGGAAAAAAGTCCGTATATGGATCTGGTAGAGATACTGCCTGTAGAAATTCCCGTTAAACAAAGAAGTATCGGTGTGGTAACATTAAGGGGAGTTCCCGTTTCAAGAGCTGCGGAAGCCTTTCTCGGGATAATCACGGAGGACGGATGAAAATCAAGAGTGCAGAACATGAAATAACGGCAGTCAGACCGGCGCAGTACCCGGAAGCAGATCTTCCTGAAGTAGCTTTTGCCGGACGCTCCAACGTAGGCAAATCGTCTATGATAAATTCCTTGGTTAACCGTAAAAAACTGGCTTATGTCGGAAATACTCCCGGTAAGACACGGCAGATAAATTTTTTTATAATAAATGATGAATTTAGGCTTGTTGACTTGCCCGGCTACGGCTATGCGAAGGTATCAAAAGCCGAACGACACTCCTGGGGCAAGCTTACTAACACTTATCTCGAAACCAGGGAACAATTGAAGCTGATTGTACATCTGATTGATATAAGGCATAAGCCATCGGTTAAGGACAGGGAAATGGCAGATTGGCTTGTGCAAAGCGGCATACCATATGTTGTGTGTGCAGTAAAAAGCGATAAAATAACCAGAGGCAAGTATAGAAAACATATATCAGATATTATAAGTGTTCTCGACCTTTCGCAGGATACCCCTTTTGTGATATATTCTGCAGTGAAAAAAGAAGGTGTCAGGGAACTCTGGGAAATCATTGAATACTTCATGTTCGATGAAGATATTAGGGGAATGGAATTAACAGATCAGGCGGGTGCCGGGAAAGGGACAGCGGAATGAGGAGATAGTTTCAATCTATAAATCGGTGCTATTCAAAAAAATAGAAATATTTTGAAGAATGGTTTGCGGGACGACAACAGTGATTTTCCATACTCACAACTTTTTTTGGAAAACACCGTTGTCAAAGTCTGTTTGATTGGGATTATTCCATGCTTTTTTATACAACGGGGAATATTCTCTCTGGAATGAGGGATATTATGCTGATTTTATACGCTAGAAACATTATTAAATATTATGGGGAAAGGCTCATTTTGGATGTGTCTGAATTTAAGTTGTATTCAGGTGACAGAATTGGACTTATCGGAACCAACGGATGCGGAAAAAGTACGTTTCTTAATATTCTCACGGGGAAAATAACACCGGATTCAGGGAGTGTAAAGATAGAGACAACATGGGCTTATGTCCGGCAGTTTGAGCCAGGGGATACGGATGAATATCTCAGCGGGGGAGAGATTACAAAAGCCAGAATTTTTAATGCGACAGCCGGGAGTCCGGGGTTGTTGTTTGCTGATGAACCCACAGCGAATATGGATAGTGATGCAATAAATAAAATAGAACAAATTTTTAAGAAGCTTAAGGGTGCACTGGTCATTGTTTCCCACGATAGGTCTTTCCTTGATAAAATGTGCAATAAAATTGTAAAAATTAAAAAAGGCAGCCTTTTAGAATATGAGGGAAACTATTCAGCTTATGAGAAACAAACAGAGCTGGACAGACTTACAGCAAAGAATGATTATAAGAAATACACAACAGAAAAAGAACATCTTGAAAACTCAGTATCCGGAATGGCGAGAGCGGAAGGAAGAATAAAAAAGACTCCGTCCCGAATGGGTAATTCTGAAGCAAGGCTGCATAAACGCTCATCAACAGAAATTAAACAGCATCTGGCGCAGCATCGTAAGGGGATGCAGAGCCGCTTGAAAAAACTCGAAAAGAAAGAGAGACCGGCGAAAACTGAGATTCCAAGAATATACCACCAGGGAGTTAACCTTCCCATATCAAAAAGCGCACTGAGGCTAAATTTGCCGATGCTGCAGGCAGGAGATAAAAAATTAATTGAAGATGTTAAAATTATATTACCAACAGGTTCAAAAACAGCTGTAACCGGCCCGAACGGATCGGGTAAAACCACCCTGATGAAATTTATTTGGGAAGAGAGGGAGGGGGTTTACATTGCACCGGGAAGCAGAGTTGCATATTTCAGTCAAAAACTTGATAATATGAAAGATGAATTAAGTTTGATCGACAATGTAACGCAGAACAGTACAATAAACCGGGGGATTATCAGAACAGTGCTTGCATCAATGTTATTTTCAAAAACGGATATCACTAAAAAAGCATCTGTTCTTAGCGGCGGAGAACGTGTCAAACTCCAACTTGCGGCGGTTCTTCTTTCAGGGGCTGATTTCCTGATACTTGATGAGGTTACAAATTATCTTGATATTACAGCCATTGAAGCCCTGGAAAAATTAATGATGGAATTCCCGGGGACAATTCTTTTTGTTTCCCATGACAGACGTTTGGTCGAAAAAATAGCGGACAAGGTATATAGAATCAAGGATGGTAGACTTACTGAGGCTATGTATGAAAAACAGGATGAAAATACGCCGGATGCTAACAGAGTATTGATTGATATTAAAATTGCAGAATTGACGCTATTACTTGGCAGGGGAGATGTTGTCAAAGAAAGACGCGAGAATGCAGAAAGGGAAATTTCCCGATTGAAAGAATTAAAGAAACTAACTACTGAAAAAACCGAGAATTAATAAAAATGGTATAATGACAAAGTGATTTAGAAAGCGAAAGGGGATGTTCTTGTGAAAGAAAATAATAATTTTAGTAAAATGATTGAAAAGCTCAGAATCAAGCTGTTCAACGGGTTAAAGAGATATCCTGTCTCTATAGTCATGGCCGCGGCAGCTTCGGTAATTGGTGTTATACTAATTCATAGCGAGAATATATCTAAAGACAACGAGCGGTTGCTCATCAGCATGATATTAGCACTGATAATTGGATTTCTATTTGCGCTGACAATAAAAACAATAATTGAGAGTAACACACTTGGACTTAAAATACGCTGGTTCTTGTGGATTGTAGTGGGCACGTTCTCAATGTTTTATGCAATATATCTGTACAATTTCATGGAAAACATGGAAATGTTCGAAATGGTGCGATTTTCTGCCTTGATTTTAGCCGGCTTTGTTCTTTTTACCACTGCGGTATTCAGAAAGAAAACAGCAAATCAGGAGGTTTATTCCACTTTATCTGGGTGGAGACTGGCTATTACAACCATTTACACACTTGTTATATGGGGAGGTATATCGCTTATACTTTTTGCCATAGAGGAATTGCTGGGTGTAGATATTGATGAAAAGGCGTACATGGATACTATTGTGATTGCCATGGGCTTTTTCGCTCCGGTATTCTTTTTTGGAGGAATACCTAAAACGGAAGAAAAACTGGAACCGGACAGAATATACAAATTCTTTAAAATATTGGTGATTTATGTTATTGCGCCATTGCTAACCGCATACACGGTAGTCTTCTATATCTATGCACTCAGGATTCTATTTAACTGGACCTGGCCTGACGGGGTCGTTGGTAATATGGTGCTTTGGTATGCAATCATTGGAACTGTGGCCATGTATTTCTTAAGGGGAATGGATGGAGAAAGTAAATGGGCGGTTGCTTTCGGCAAATGGTTTCCAAGAATAGTGATTATGCCTATAATCTTGCTTTTTATAGCACTGGTAATGAGGATTAATGCCTATGGCTTTACTGCTAATAGATACTTCCTCGGTGCTGCGGGCGTCTGGACATTGGGGTGTGCTCTATATATGAGCATAGTTAATTATAAGAAACGACGCACAAGGTTCATAACAGTTTCTCTTGTTGTTATTGTATTACTGAGCGTATTGGGACCATGGAATGCGATTAGTGTCGGAAGAATTAGCCAGATAAACAGGCTGGAAAAACTGCTGGTTAAAAATAACATACTGGTTAATGGAGTTATACAGAAGAATTCTACAATCCCAGACGAGACAAAGGGAGCAATAACAGGGAAGCTTGAGTATCTTGAACATAATTATGACTATAAGGGTGTTGATTTTCTTCCTGAAGAATTTACTTTAAGCGACATGAAAGAAGTTCTTGGGTTTGAATACACTTATGATTATGCAGGCTTAAAAATGGAGCCGGGTGAGGGTAGGGACATTTTCATCAATGAGGAAATACTCGGTAGTGTTGTTGAAATAAGCGGATACGACTATATCTGGGATTCAGATACCTGGGTTACCAATGGTATCGAAACTGACAGAGGAAGATTGGATTTTTCTTTCGTAAGGGATGAAAAGGGTTCTATACTTGAGATTAATCTTAATGAAACGATACTATATACCAAGAAGATGGATGAGTTCATGGATACGATTAAAGCATCTTGGGACAGCAAGGGGAAAAATATAACTATAGACGATATGACATTCATGGCCGATACTCCTCAGGCTGAATTAAAAATTGTATTTACAGGAGTAGAGATTTACCCGGATGACCGCGGTTTTGAAGTGGGTTGGATGAGGTTTTATATACTGGTGAAAATGAAGTAAGGACGGCAGCATGTTCAATTCGCTATTCAGAGCTAAAAATTACAGGGCAAAAAGAGTAAGTACTTATGATAGAACCGGAGGCAATAGTGACTCAATCCGAATAGAATCGGGTGAGACTAAAATTATCGCTGAAATATCAGGCCCGGGGGTAATCAGCCACATATGGATGACTTCATTCGGGAAATGGGGGCCCGGTGACGACAGAGACTTCGATTCCCTGACGTTGCGGAAAATGCTGATTAAAATTTTCTGGGATGGTGAAGACGAACCGTCGGTACATGTTCCTGTCGGTGACTTTTTCGGCCTTGGACATGCAAGGGCTTATACGCACCAAAGTGTATTTTTCAGCACAACATGCAACCAAACAATTGAAGGAATGGAGAGTCCCAGGGTATCTATGAACTGCTGGATTCCCATGCCGTTTAGGAAAAACGCCAGGATTGAACTTGTCAATGAACAGGGCAGACCGGTAACAACATACTTCTATATAGATTATCAGGAGCATGATTCACTGCCAGGCGATGTTATGTATTTCCATGCAAGCTGGCACAGACAAAAGCGTAATATTCCTGTGAAAATAGAAAATGGTAAAAACCTGAGTGATAAAGATAATTATCTCGTTTTAGAGGCCGCCGGTAGTGGTACATACATCGGTATGAATATGAGTATTGATAATGTTGAAGGCGGATGGTGGGGCGAGGGTGATGATATGATTTTTGTTGACATGGATGAACCCAACAGATGGCCGCCTGATTTGCATGGAACCGGTACAGAGGATTATCTTTGTCATGCATGGGGTATGCAAAAATCCGCCCATTTGTATTGCGGACAACCCTGGAGCGAGGTGGACAATGAAGGCAACGGACACCATTTCAGCGGGAAAGTCTGTGTTTACAGATACCACGCAGTGGATCCGGTTCCTTTTACAAAAAATATCCGTATAAGTATTGAGCATGGTCATGCGAATGACCGGGGCGACGATTGGGCGTCAACGGCATATTGGTATCAAACCGAACCTCATAAACCTTTTGAACCGATGCTGAGTGTTGACAAAAGGCTTCCCGGCCCGTCAACGGTAAAAGAAAACGATTTGGATAAAGGAGAACTTTAAACTAATTTCTATTTGGATTTTAATTCTGAGTTGCTTAATATTTGCAAATCACAGTCATTCAATACATTCATATCCGAAGCGATGATGTAGAAAATAACTGTTGTTTCATAATCGGGGAAATATCTCATGTACAGTCTGCCGTACATAGTTGCTTGGGGGAAATCGACATCAGTATAAGATCTTGGACGACCATACTGAAGATAACTCCGCATCGGTCCTGAATAATTATGAACGACACTATTTGTCTGAATGGTTGCATTCAGTTTTATCCAGCCGTTGTATCCGATATAGTCCGCGTCTCCCGCGGTAAATTGTAAAACAGTAAAATCGAAATCACCATTTCCCAAACTCTCAAGAACAAGATTTTTATAATCGTATTTAAAAGCATTTATAACTTCGTTGAAGTCAGGGGTGCCTTCTTCCGTATAGCAGTATGGTATGCTGCTTTCGGAATTTATGATATATGCCCCGTAAAAAGCAGAACAGTATGGCGAGTCTTTTTCAAAAAAGGCATTTGTTCTTTTAAACGGGTCAAAGACCGGGAAATTGTAAAGTATTGTCATGCCTTTGACCT
>JAUVJE010000144.1 GCA_030592355.1 Clostridia bacterium | reverse complement strand
GATTATTGTTGTCCACATCCCACATCATTATCAGTACTATGACCAAAACACATATTTTGTTTTCATGAAAATATTCACCGATTCATCCCCCACCTTCGCTCTCACTGTCGTGAGTAAGGAAGCTTAGATGAGGGAGACTTCTCGGTTTTTGTGTTAAATTGGAATGCATATAAGTCAGTGTCAACCAATTCAAAATACAATTTTACGGGCTTTTGTGCTATGCCTGCAACACTTACGTCCTGCTCCCATTCTACAGTTTTATTAATATCATTACATGTATGAATCGTTTTACAGTCCCTTGGTGAAAACCCGTTTATATATTTTCCATCTTCTCCTATAATCCCGACCTTAAGTGTGCCTGCAGCTGCAGTATTCACATTAACAACCAGTTTGTCCCCTTTGAATATTATCCAGGGTGTATGAAAATCTCCGCCTCTGTAATCTGACCTAACCGATGTAAAACCATCTCTTCTAAGAACAAGTCTGCTGATTGCCGACACTCTTCTTTTGGAATCAAACCCGGTTGCAGTTAAAATTCTATTTTCTCTTTTCTCATACTTATCTCCCCTGTCCCAACCATGAATAATATCCGTACCCATATAATACATATATATATCATTGTCTTTCCCAGGAACAATACCACTTAACATATATAGTGAATATGCGTCAAAATCATTTTTACATCCGATTCCGACATAAACCTCCCTGTTATGACGGTTCCAGTTTATCCCGTCGCGGCTCGAAGCAAATCTGATATCTATCGGGCCCGCATTTCTTGGTTTATCGTTTTTGAACTCTGATAAAAATTTACCATATTTAAAATAGATATTGGGAAACATAAAATATGCATCCTGCGCCCATGGGTATTTTATAGTTGCATTGGTGTAGAAGTCTGAAGCCGGCTGCCTGCCGTTCTTTGTTTTCACCTGCATATCATGTTTATCTGTTTGAAGGACGGTGGGCATGGCATTCACATTCGGAAATCTATTCAGGCTTTCAGACTCACCTCGCGCTACTGTTCTGTACTGCCCTAATTTTTCATAGTTTTTCCGTACATATGCAGTATATTTGTTTATTCGGTTATCCCAAAATACTACGTTTTGTGAATCCAGATGAAAAATACCGGTTTTTGTAGAAAACCGTCCGTCGTCTATTATAGTTTCTATTTCTTTTTCCCAGCGAATCCCATCAAATGATGCATACATACCCAAAGAAGCATGTAAGGCGTGTCGTGCAATCATCTTATATTTTCTACCTGAAGTATCATTAGGATCTAAAAACACCATGCATGTTCCGTCACCCAGTCCATCCGACACATTGCCTGCACCGTATCCCAATACCACATTATTGGGACTTCCATTGTACTTCTGTGCGAGCCCTAAATCCGGTGTTTCCCACATTATTCCATCATCTGACTCTGCATATTTAACACATATATAGATTCCGTCCGGCAAATAATTATTCTCTACATACCATATTTTATATTTACCGTCTGCATAAAGCACAGAATTGTACCCGCCTATTCTTTTGTGCGAAGTACCTTCCATAATAAAATTGGTTTCACCTGTTTTAACCGGCTTATGGACGATAATATCTGTATTTTTACTATTTTTTATAAACCGTCCGTCAATGAAAACCTGCCTGTTGGTTCCAATTGAAATAAAGTCATTTTCATTCATCCCGCCCGCCCCCTAAAAAATCATCATTTATATTATAACCTATCTATTGGCATTTATATTTACCCGCATACCTTTTTAAGTTTAATTGCGCAAACCAACCCATCGGTGAGTCAATCATCCGACTGATGATTGACAATATCCAAACCGTCTTACACTATCTGGAGTTGACAACTCTTGTACTTTATATCAATATTGAATATAATACTGAAATAGTTATTGACATATGTCAATAATAGGATATAATGGTGTTGTAACGGACATATGTCCATAACCTATAGGAGGTAGAAACAATGCCAGGAAGAAATGGAACAGGACCAGTGGGACAAGGTCCCATGACAGGAAGAGGCTTAGGAGTTTGCACAGGTGTTAACAGCACCGTTTATGGCAATAGAATGGGATTAGGCATGGGCCGCAGAGCAGGATTCGGAATGGGTCTAGGCATGGGCCGCAGAGCGGGATTCGGAATGGGATTCAACAGATTCTACAATGAAGTGCCAACCGCCGGCTTATCTCAAAAAGAGTTTCTTGCAGCTCAGAAGGACAGCCTGAAAGAGCAACTTGAAATAATAAACAGCCAACTGGAAAATTTGGCTGAAGACAGCAAGTAACAGGGAGCCCCTCCCTGTTGCTTAGTGTCTTATTTAGGAGTATTTATGCCAAGACCAAGGAAATGGAGAAGGATTTGTTGCCTTCCTTTGAGAACGACTTTCGGTCCGATGGATCCGGAAAAAGGTGTTTCAGAGATGGTGATAATGGCCGTTGGCGAATACGAAACCATACGGTTGATTGATTATGAGGGTATGACTCAGGAAGAATGTGCTGAAAGCATGGGTGTTGCCCGAACTACTGTACAGCGTATATATAATGAAGCGCGCAAAAAACTTTCAGGCATTCTTGTGGATGGAAACATAGTCAAAATTGAAGGCGGAGATTACCGCCTGTATGATGAGTCAGAACATGGTTGGGGCCGATGCAGGAGGCACAGACATGGCCAGAATGAGTAATAACCCCGTAAATATAAAGGAGAAATAATAGTGATAATAACAATGCCGGTAGACGGAAAAACAATGAACGCATGCATTAACAAATCTTTTGGACGTACGCAGACCTTCTTAGTGTATGATACTGAAACACATCAAAACACATTTTTAGCAAATGCTGCGGTAAACAGTCAGGGCGGAGCCGGAATACAGGCCGCTCAATTTGTGGTGGATCAAAAAACAAATGCCGTTTTAGCACCTTCGATAGGTAAAAACGCTGCTGACGTACTTACGGGAGCAGGAGTAGAACTCTATACGACTTCCGATTGTTCAATTCAGGATAATATTGCAGCTTTTTTAGATGGAAAACTTGAAAAGTTATCAGAAATACATGCAGGATTCCACAACCACGGGGGTAGGTAATTTGAGAATCGCAATATTAAGCGGAAAAGGCGGAACGGGTAAAACAATTGTTTCAGTTAATCTTTCCGCTGTTTGTGACGACTCAGTTTATATTGACTGTGACGTGGAAGAACCAAATGGCCACATATTTTTAAAACCGGTTATTTCCGAAGAATCCGAAATAAAGGTACTGATGCCTTTCTGTAATGATGATTTATGCACCGGCTGTCGTGCATGCGTTGATTTCTGCAATTTTAATGCCCTTGCATATGTGAATAACAAAATAATGGTATTCGAGGACATCTGCCACTCCTGCGGAGGATGCAAGCTTGTTTGTCCTGAAAACGCTATATCCGAAAAAGAAAAAATCATAGGAAAAATTAAAATCGGCACGTCAGATAATGTTACCGTCATTACGGGAATAATGAATACAGGCGAAGAATCCGGTGTTCCGATTATTCAGGGACTTCTCAATAGAGAATTTCCAGCCGGAACAAATGTATTCATCGACTGTCCTCCGGGAAGCTCGTGTTCGGTAATGGAAAGCATTAAGGAAGCAGATTATTGTGTTCTTGTAACGGAGCCAACGATACTTGGATTGCATGATTTTAAAATGGTGCATGAGTTAGTCGAATTATTTAACAAACCCCATGGCGTCGTGCTGAATAAATGCACCGCTTCTTACAACCCCTCAAAGCAGTATTGTATCGAACATGATATTCGGATTCTTGCTGAAATTCCATATGACAATGAGCTCGGTAAACTTAATTCAGATGGCAAAATTATTGTGCGCGAAAGCAAAAAGTACAGAGAAACTTTTACAGAGCTTTTAGGTGCAGTCACAAAGGAGGTTCAATAATGAAAAAATTGTTGATTCTCAGTGGTAAAGGCGGCACCGGCAAAACCACTGTTTCCAGCTCATTCATCAAACTTTCTAAAACAGATGCCTATGCAGACTGTGATGTGGATGCCCCTAACCTGCACTTAATGGTTAAAAAACCTTCAATTACGAAAAAATCCGTATTTTACGGATTGCCAAAAGCTCATATTGATCAAGACAAATGCATTAGCTGCGGAAAGTGCCTGGAAAATTGCCGTTTCGGAGCAATCAGCGCTTTGGACGGGTATACAGTCGATTTCTATGCCTGCGAAGGATGCAGCGTGTGCGAATATGTGTGTCCCGTTGATGCAATTACCATGGAAAAGGCAGATGCCGGAAGTCTGATGCTTTATAAAGACAATAAAACATTTTCCACCGCCAAGCTTAATATGGGTTTTGGGAATTCGGGCATGCTTGTTTCTGAGGTAAAAAAACAACTTGACAACGAAACACCCGGTAGTGATTTCGCAATCATTGACGGCTCCCCGGGAATAGGCTGTCCGGTAATAGCCTCAATCACCGGCGTTGATATGGTATTGGTAGTTGCAGAACCTTCTCTTTCGGGGATATCCGACATGACAAGATTACTCGATACGGCAGATGGGTTTATGATAAATTCAGCCGTTTGCATAAACAAATATGATGTAAATATCAAAAACTGCAATAAAATAAAAGAAATTTGCCAAAAACGCAATATACCGATGACAGGAATGATTCCTTTTGATACTATGGTTATTGAAGCTGTAAACAATGGCTTGGATATAACCGATATCGACTGTCCGGCGGGTCATGCTATTAAGGAAGTTTACAAAACTACGATTAATATATTTAATTCAGTAAATCAGGAGAAATAATATGAGTGAAAACTGTAACCTAGACTGTAGTTCATGTGGTGAAAGCTGTACTGACAGAACACAGGAACAAACCGATTTTAGCATTAAGCTGCATGCGCAGAGTAGTGTAAAAAAAGTTATTGCCGTAGTCAGCGGCAAAGGAGGCGTAGGAAAATCCCTTGTTACATCATTGATGGCGGTAAAGATGAAAAAGGAAGGCTATAATACGGCGATTCTCGATGCCGACATTACCGGGCCATCTATACCAAAGGCTTTTGGAATAAAGCAAAAAGCATTCGCCAATGAATTTGGGATGCTGCCTGTAAAAAGTAAAATCGGAATCGATATTATATCCATTAACCTTCTGTTAAAGGAAGAAACCGACCCGGTTGTGTGGAGAGGTCCCCTTATCGGTGGAACCGTAAAGCAATTCTGGAGCGATGTCATATGGGATGATATAGATTTTATGTTTATAGACATGCCGCCGGGAACAGGAGATGTTTCCCTTACTGTGTTCCAATCAATACCGGTAGACGGAATCATAATAGTTACATCACCTCAGGAGCTGGTTTCGATGATTGTTACAAAGGCAGTCAAAATGGCTGAACTAATGGATAAACCAATAATCGGCATAGTTGAAAACATGTCTTACTTCAAATGTCCTGGCTGCGGCGAACAAATACATGTTTTTGGTGAAAGCCATACTGAAGAAATCGCCGAAAAGCACAATCTTAAGCTATTGGCCAGAATTCCCATTGAAACAGGCATTGCAAATGCCTGCGACACCGGTGACATCGAAACCTACGATGCTGATTTCCTTGACGAATTGGCAAAAATACTAATAAAATTGGAGGAAGAAAAATGATTATAGCAGTAGCAAGCGATAATAAAAACGTATCAGATCATTTCGGACGTTGCACATCATACGAAATTTTTAAATCAGAGGAAAACACGATAACCAGTGAAGAAACAGTAGCAAATCCCGGGCACAAACCCGGTTTCCTACCCAATTTTCTTAACGATCTGGGAGCTAAGGTTATTATATCCGGCGGGATGGGCGGGGCCGCCGTAGCAATTTTTAATGAACACGATATTGAAGTTGTTATCGGTCAAAAAGGAAGTTCAAAGACCGCTGCAGAAATGTATCTTGCAGGCGAGCTTGAATCCACCGGTTCTGTGTGCCACGGACATGAACACTCCGAGGAGTGCCATTAGTTGAGCCTTTATACTTGAACTACCCGCCAATGAATTGGCAGGATTCCTGGTCGATAGACCTACCGGTCTAAGCTAACCCAGGCTAAACCCGCAGTCCCTGCGGTTCTTTTCTTACCCGACAGAAGAAAAAGTCCTTCTATC
>JAUVJE010000098.1 GCA_030592355.1 Clostridia bacterium | reverse complement strand
TTCCACCGGTACACCGGCTTCAGTCATTTGTTAATTCATAATGAATCAACGGGATCCTCACTTATATAAAGTGCACTGTTCAATTTTCAAGGTTCATGGCCTTTATCGCTAAAGGCGCCTAGTTATAGTACCACTGTCAAGCTTCTTCGTCAAGGATTTCAACCTATATTTTCTGCTAAAAACAGCAACTTCGTAATAATAACACCACTGTATTTTAGTGTCAAGTGATTTTTAAAAAAAATCTGTATTTTCCTTAGAAATTGTACCCTTTATAAAACCTTTAAATCACTTTTTCCCATTTAACCAGCTGACCCTGAGTCGATTAGTAGGTTTTCAGCTAGCTGACCTTGGGTCGATTAGTAGGTTTTCAGCTAGCTGACCTTGGGTCGATTGACTGGTTTTCAGCTTTCAGCACGCATAAAAAAACCGGGGGCATTGTCTCCGGTTTTTTTGGATAAATTTGATTTAAGCGGTATGAACATCCAGCTGTGGGAACGGTATTTCAATTCCCTTCTTATCAAATTCCTTTTTCAATGTTTCATTAATGTAGAAATATACATCCCAGTAGTTTGAAGTATCGGTCCAGGCCCTGACTGTCAGATTCACAGAACTGTCTCCAAAATCCGTTACGCCCGCGAATGCCGCAGGTTCTTTTTTTATCATTTCGTTTGAATCCATCAATGCCAGCAAAACATTCTTGACAGCTTCGACACTGGCACTATAAGAAACGCCTATTGAAACATCCACTCTCCGCATATTCTCTTTCGTGTAATTATAGACAACATTGCTTGAAAAAACAGCGTTTGGCAAAAATACAACTTTATTATCCATTGTTTTAATTCGGGTTAAAAACAGTTCGACGCTTTCTACAAAACCTTCTGCATCCGTGCATTTTACGTAATCGCCTACAGAAAATTGCTTATTAACAGCAATCATTACCCCTCCGGCAATATTTGCCATATGATCTTTCAGGGCAAGACCGATTCCAAGACCAAGTGTTCCAAGGGCTGCGACCATAGGCGATAAGGGCACTTTAAGAAGCTGCAGAAATACCACTAATAATATAATCCATGCCAATGCCTTGAAAATGCTGATGATAAAACTGTGAAATGTGCTTTTTACTTCCTTTTTCTCAAGCCATTTGACTATCCATTTCACCATAAGCTTAATAATAAGTTTACAGATAAAAAAACCTGCTATAACCAATAAAACCCTTGCTGCATAATCTATAACCAAGGACCACACTTCGCTAAGTCCCGCGCTTTGCAACATGCTTGTTATTCCTCCGCTTACCGTCGCCGCAACCATTATATGCATTTCTTTACCTCCCTTAAAATTTCCGATAATTTATCTAAATCTTTATAATATGTTTCTTTAAGGCTGCGGTTATAAATTAAACTGGCAGGGTGGTACAAGGGAAATATTCTGGTTTCTCCCAAAGTTATTAATTCACCGTGAACTTTCCCGATTGTTATGTTAAAATCAGCCGTAACCGCCTTCAAAGGTACATTTCCCAGTGTTATGACAAGTGATGGTTCCAGAATTTCCAATTCCTCTATCAGATAAGGAATACTGCTTTTTATTTCCACGGTTTTTGCAGGCCTGTTTGCTTTACCGCTGGTTTTTAGGTTCACTTTGAAAAGTCTGTATTTTATAGTATTTGTAACATATATATCTTCCTTTTTCACATTAATGTAATCCATGAACTCCTTCAGATTACCACCGGCAAGACCGACAAAGGGTTTTCCGAGGCGAACCTCCTCTTTACCCGGGGCTTCTCCAATCATGACTATACCCGATTCTATGTTCCCATCGCCGAAAACTAACTCGCCGACCGCAAATTCTTTTGCATATCTTGCATAAAGCTGCTGTAATTTTAAGAGTTTTTTGTTCTTTTCCATGCTTCTTTAATGTCTTTCCACATATCCATTTTTTTACTATCATCCCTCAGTAAGGCCGCGGGGTGATATGTCGGCATCACGGGTATTTCATTAAACTCCGTCCAGCTGCCCCGCGAACGGGTTATCCCCAAACTGCTGTCTATCAGATGCTTAAGGGCAACTCCGCCCAGCAACACAATAACATCAGGTTTGACCAGTTCAATCTGCTTCATCAGGTAACCCATGCACATCAAAGCCTGTTCCTTTGTAGGATTAATGTTATTCGGCGGTCTGCATTTCAATATATTGCATATGTATATGTCATCTTCAGCAATACCAAGTCCCGTCAGCGCAAGGTCAAGCATTTTCCCGGCATTACCTACAAAAGCTTTTCCAACCCTGTCTTCCGTAGCTCCCGGGGCTTCGCCGATAAACATAAGCCCGGCATTTCTGTTTCCCCTGTCAATTACAACATTCAGCCTGCTTTTATGCAATTCGCATTTTGTGCAGTTTTTACACTCATTTTCAAGAATTTCCCATTCCCACATAAGTACTCCAAATCATTCGGGATTTCTATCTTTTATCCTCTCGGCTATTTTATGCAGTTTGCCCAGCCTGTGACTGACGCCTGATTTTCCAAGGGGCGGATTCATGAGCATTCCCAATTCGGAAAGGCTTGCCTCGGGATTCTCTATCCTGATTTCGGCCATCTGCCGTAAATCATCTGAAAGACCGCTCATCCCCCTTTTTTTTTCGATCAGCCTTATATCCATGCGTTGAGTAAGAGATGCATTTACCGTTTTATTCAGATTTGCGGTTTCGAAATTAACTACCCTATTGATATTATTCCTCACATTTTTAAGGACTCTGACATTTTCAAATTCGAGAAGCGATTTGTGCGCACCCGTCAGATTCAGAAAATCAGATATTCCTTCCGCTTCTTTCACATAACACACACGATGATTTTTACGTTCTGTGATTTTCGCCTTTATTCCAAAGGATTCCATCGCCTTTTTTATGCGCTCTATTTCTTTAGGATTCTGTGCGGTTATTTCAAGATGATATCCCTTGTCAGGAGCAGATAAGGACCCGGCGGCTAAAAATGCTCCGCGCAAATATGATTTCATGCAGCATTCTCCTCCCGCTATTTGATCAATATTTGAAAAAACAGGTTTTTCATTATCTTCAATTCCAATGAATCCCATATCTCCAAGGGCTACGCTTGTTGCGAAAGCACCTATAAGCTCAGCTATATATACTGTATGGCCTTTTAATTTCTTTCTTTTTTCAACAGCAATGCTGGGATGAAAATCAAATAAGCGAACCGCATCAGTAATTATACGACGCGCCAAAGCTGCATTCTCGGTTATTATACGGGTTGAAACATATCCGTTTTTCTCAGTTCGAAAAATTGCCCCAAGCCTGAGGACAGCTGAGATTTCACATAATGTGCAACACTTGTCGTCATTAGCAATCCTGCATAATTCATTTTTAACCTGAGATGAAAATGACATGGCGTTTCCTTTACCGTTTTGCGTCGTTGCCTATATCCCGATGGCGCACGACTACTCTGTGATTATGTCCAAGAAGTATGCTGCGCATTTCTTCCGCTATCGCAACTGATCTATGCCTACCGCCGGTGCAGCCGATTCCAATAATAAGCTTGCTTTTCCCTTCACTTATATATCCGGGAATTATATGTTCAATCAATTCCGTTCCTTTGCTGATAAATCCCTTTGTTATTTCATGTTTCAACACATAATTACTAACAGTTTCATTCTTACCCGTTAATTTTCTCATAGATATATTGTAGTATGGATTGGGAATGAAGCGCACGTCAAAAACCAAATCGCAATCCAATGGTGTTCCGTACTTAAACCCAAAAGATACAAAGCTGATCATCAATTGTTCATAATTGTTGCCCTCTGCTAAAAGATCCATCAATTCCTTTTTAAGCTGTTTGGGAATCAGTTCGGATGAATCCAATATATAATCAGCCCTGCTTTTAATATCGGCCATCATGGCTCTTTCTTTTTTTATGGCATCTTCAATTTTAAGCCCATTGCTTTCCAGCGGGTGCTGCCGTCGTGTTTCCTGATACCTTTTCTGAAGCACCTTGTCTCCGGCCTCTAAAAATACTATCATATAGGGAATATTTATATTATCTAGTTCCTTAAGGGCAGGAAACAACCCTTTTAGTAACCCTGCCCCCCTTATGTCAACGGTAACTGCAACATTTTTAAATTTACCCGTTCCGCCGCCAAGCTGTGCAAACTTAGGGATAAGGCTCGGAGGTATATTGTCAACGCAGAAATATCCCATGTCTTCAAGGGTTCTCATTGCATGGCTTTTACCTGCTCCCGACATACCTGTAATGATATAAAATTTCATTCTGCTTTTTCCCCGATTATTTTAATTTCAGGAACCAACCCGACCCCTGTTTTATTATATATGGTTTTAATTATATATTCCATCAATAACTCGACATCTTCTGATGTTCCGTTTTTATCATTTACTATAAATCCGGCATGTTTATTCGAGACGCAAACCCCGCCAAAACGGGCTCCCTTTAATCCGTTTTCCTGAATAAGAGCCCCTGCAAAATATCCCTTTGGCCGTTTAAATACACTTCCTGCGTTTGGTATGGTAAGCGGTTGCATTTCCCGCCGTCTTCTATTCAAATCTGCCATACGGGTTTTTATGGCCAACCTGTCGCCTCTTTTAAGCGAAAAAGCACTTTCGATAAGTATATTGCCACCGCCATCAAATATGCTTTTTCTATATTCGAATTTATGGTCTTCATTGCCGATTCTGATAATATCCCCGTTCCCGTCTATATATACTGAATACGCAAGAACGTCTTTTAACTCCCCGCCGTATGCTCCGGCATTCATGACAACGCCGCCGCCTACGCTACCGGGTATGCCTGATGCGAATTCCAGACCGGTTAAAGATTTATTCATGGCTTTGTATGCAACGCTTGACAAAAGTGCTCCCGCTTGCGTGGTAATCGTATTATCATTTATAGTTGTATAGCAAAAATTGTCAGATATTTTAAGAACAATTCCCTTTATTCCCCCGTCTCTTACCAGGAGATTGGAGCCGTTTCCCATAATCGTAAGCGGTATTTGCCCACGTTTGCACAAGATAATGGTTTTCCTGATATCATCCGTGCTTTCAGGAGCAACCATAACATCACAGGGACCACCGGTTCTGAACGTGGTGTGATTTTTCATCAGCTCGTCAAATTTTAGTATTTCACCGGTGAAATTTTTCTTAAAAATATCTTGTATAGCTTTATTTTCCACCGCCGCCCTCAAACTTCTTCGCTATTCTATCATGAAGCACCTTGGCTGCGTTATATCCCATGCTTTTTTGACGGGCATTCATAGCCGCTACTTCTACGATTATTGCTAAATTACGACCGGGGCGAACCGGTATCGTCAGTGATGGTATTGATACACCAAGTATTTCATTGTACTCGTCCACGACCCCAAGCCTGTTGTATCTTTTCGTTTCGTCCCAAAGTTCTAAGTTTATGATTATATCTATATTATCGTACTTTTTTATTGATCCGACGCCATAGAGACTTTTTACGTCTATTATTCCGATACCCCTGAGTTCGATAAAGTACCTTATATCCTCCGGACTTGTCCCTAAAAGCGTGGTCTCGCTGACTTTCCGGATTTCCACCACATCATCTGCAATGAGTCTGTGCCCCCTTTTTACAAGTTCAAGGGCTGTCTCGCTTTTACCTACGCCGCTTTCCCCCTGTATCAGAACTCCTTCCCCGTAAACCTCAAGCAACTCGCCGTGAAGGCTTATTCTTTCCGCCAGTTCCCTGTTAAGATATCTGATTGCTGAAGACAGGAACATTGATGTTATATCCTTTGTTCTTAATATAGGAATTCCCACCTTTTTTGCAACCTGTATCATTTCAACATAAACTTCAAGCTCCCTTGCAATAACAATACATGGCATCTGGTCATCCATATAATTTTCAAGTTTTTCTATTCTGGTTTGCGAATCAAATGTGCCGAGAAAAGACATCTCCATGTTTCCCATGAGCTGTATTCTCTCAGGGAAAAAATATCCGAGATATCCTGAAAGCTGCAGACCGGGGCGATTGACTTCCATCAGGGAAACTGATTTCTCATTTATATTTTCAGATGCATAAATAACCTCAAGCTCAAACTTCTTAATAAAATCCGAAATCATTACTTTAAACATGAAATTTCCCCCTCAGCTTTTTCTATATTATAACATAACACAATGAGTGCAGAAATCATGACACACTAATTTTCTGATATTCTCTCTAATCGGATGATAGTCCGGAGCTGACGCAGGTAATTTGACTTAAGATGAGACTTTTGAGGTATCATATACGCGGATTGGAATGATAGCGGAGGGCTGATATTCCATAAGTGGAATAATAGCGGAGGGCCGATATTCCATAAATATAGAAAAACCGCTGAATAGTTAAAAACCATATCCAGCGGTTTTATTTTTGCTATATCTTGTGATGAGGCAAAATTAGCCCATCAGCTTACATCATGCCCGGCATTCCGCCCGGAGCGCCCATAGGCATTGCCGGTGTTTCCTCCGGAATATCGGCAACCAGACTTTCAGTTGTGAGTATCAAGGCTGCAACGCTTGCTGCATTTTGCAGTGCTATTCGGGTTACTTTGGTTGGATCAACGATTCCTGCGCTAATCATATTAACATACGATTCAGTCATTACATCAAATCCTATTCCTGTATCTGCACCTTTCATCTTTTCAATGACTACCGAACCTTCGATACCGGCATTTTGCGCAATCTGTCTGATAGGTTCTTCAAGAGCCCTGATAACTATTTCGGCTCCGGTTTTTGCATCACCCTGCAACTTACCAGCGGCATCTTTTATATCCTGCAGTACGTTAATGTACACGGTTCCTCCGCCGGATACGATGCCTTCTTCAACGGCTGCCCTTGTGGCTGAAAGTGCATCTTCTATTCTGAGTTTCTTTTCTTTCATTTCTATTTCAGTAGCGGCTCCAACCTGAATGACTGCGACTCCGCCGGAGAGTTTTGCAAGCCGCTCCTGAAGTTTTTCTCTGTCAAAATCTGAAGTAGTTTCTTCAATCTGTGACTTGATGGATGCTATTCTGTCATGAATTTCCTTCGCATCCCCGGAACCATCAACTATGATTGTGTTTTCTTTCTGAACTATAATCTGTCGTGCTTTTCCAAGCATATCCAGGTTAGTATCTTTGAGGTCGAGTCCGACTTCTTCACTAATCACCTGTCCGCCGGTAAGAATTGCGATATCCTGAAGCATTGCTTTCCTTCTGTCACCAAATCCGGGCGCTTTAACTGCAACACATGTGAAAGTTCCCCTGAGTTTGTTTACAACGAGTGTCGCAAGGGCTTCGCCTTCAACATCTTCAGCAATTATAACAAGCTTTTTACCCTGCTGAACTATCTGTTCGAGAACCGGAAGAATTTCCTGTACATTCGCAAGTTTTTTATCAGTTATAAGAACATATGCATCATCAATGACAGCTTCCATCTTTTCAGTATCTGTAACCATGTATGGAGAGAGATATCCTCTGTCAAACTGCATTCCTTCAACTACTTCTAGTTCGGTATCCATGGTTTTGGATTCTTCAACTGTAATAACACCGTCATTGCTGACTTTTTCCATTGCGTTCGCAATCAGATTTCCGATTACTTCGTCATTTGCTGAAATTGAAGCAACTTTAGAGATATCATCTCTACCATGAGTTTTCTGACTCAAACCGGCAATACCTTTTACTGCAATTTCAACAGCCATTTCAATTCCCTTTTTCAGAATCATCGGGTTTGCACCGGCCGCAAGGTTTCTTAACCCTTCCCTGACCATTGCCTGAGCAAGCAATGTTGCGGTTGTTGTTCCGTCACCGGCAACATCATTGGTTTTTGTAGCGACTTCTTTTACGAGCTGAGCACCCATATTTTCAAAAGCATCTTCAAGTTCGATTTCTTTTGCGATAGTCACTCCGTCATTTGTAATAAGCGGTGCCCCGAATTTCTTGTCAAGAACGACATTTCTACCTTTGGGACCCAATGTGATTTTCACTGTATCCGCAAGTTTGTTAACACCGGTTTCCAACGCTTCTCTGGCATCGGCACTAAATAAAATTTGTTTAGCCATTTATCATTTCCTCCGTTACTCTACTATAGCAAGTACATCACTCTGTTTAAGGATAGTGAGTTCTTCATCATCTATCTTAACTTCAGTACCCGCGTATTTACTTATTAATATTTTGTCCCCGACGGTGAGTTCCATTTCTACAAATTCTCCGTCAACAACTCCGCCTGGTCCTACGGCAACAACTTCCGCTACCTGCGGTTTTTCCTGCGCCGAACCGGGAAGCACTATTCCGCTCTTCGTAGTTTCTTCAGTTTCGAGCATTTTAATTACTATTCTTTCTCCCAAAGGCTTTATAACCATTAGAATACCTCCAAATTATTTTTTGTCTTTAGCACTCTTGGTGTGCGAGTGCTAAAAATATGATAATACACATGCAGAATATGCACAAACCCCGTTATTGGCAGCAAGCACCGAGTTATGGGTTTTAGAAGCATATATCACGTTTCTCTCTTTATTATACTCTAATTTTCGCCGTTTTACGCTGTTTTTCTATTATCTGATATTCTATTGCGCTTTTTAAAGTAACCAGTGCTCATAATTAGCTGTACTTTTCTGCTTTCTGCTGTAAAAACACCCCAAAATCTCACTCATGCTTCTATAATATTTATTAAACACCCGAAGGGTAATCATCGAAATTTTAATAATTACCCAAAGGATGTTCATCGAAATATGTATAAGGACCGCAAAAAAAATGCACCCAAAGGGTGCACTTTTGAAAATTTGATATATCAGTCGATTTTGAGAGATTCTATTCTAGCTTCTTCTTTCCATTTGTTTGCAAAATACATCCCGATAAACCCAGGAATATAAGAAGCAAGCATCAGACCAAGCCACATCGGATATCTAAGAAATACATTTGAGAATGGGTTCTTCA
>JAUVJE010000217.1 GCA_030592355.1 Clostridia bacterium | reverse complement strand
CATTCAGTGCTTGAGGCTATGGTAATCTGCGGATATGCAATCGGAGCGCAAGAGGGTTTCATATATATAAGAGCGGAATATCCTCTGGCAATCGAACGGTTAAATATAGCGCTTGAACAGGCATATGAAAATGGGCTTCTTGGTAAAAACATACTGGGCAGCGGATACTCATTTGATATTAAAATGAAGTATGGCGCAGGCGCATTTGTCTGCGGAGAAGAAACGGCCCTTATAAATTCTATAGAGGGATTAAGGGGAGAACCGCATTTTAAGCCTCCGTATCCTGCGGAAAAGGGTCTTTGGAATAAGCCCACAACAGTAAATAATGTTGAGACGCTGGCTAATATTCCTACAATATTCAACATGGGGGCAGACTGGTTTTCAGGCATTGGTACAGAAACCAGCAAAGGCACTAAAGTTTTTGCATTGGCGGGCAACGTCAATAATGTCGGACTTGTGGAAGTTCCGATGGGAACGACACTCAGGGAAATCGTATTTGATATTGGCGGAGGAATCAAAGATGGGAAGGAATTTAAGTCTGTACAAACAGGAGGACCTTCCGGCGGGTGCTTACCCGCGCAATTCCTGGATATACCTATTGATTACGAGAGTCTCAAGGGCATAGGCTCAATGATGGGATCCGGCGGGATGATAGTTATGGATGAAGACACCTGTATGGTGGATATTGCGAAATTTTATCTGGAATTTACTACTGACGAGTCTTGCGGAAAATGTACCGCATGCCGAATTGGAAATAAAAGGCTTTATGAGATACTTCAGAAAATTACCGACGGAGAGGGTACAAAAGAGGACTTGAAAAAGCTGAAAGAACTCAGCGAAATTGTAAAAGACACTTCGCTTTGCGGTTTGGGACAAACAGCGCCTAATCCGATTCTCAGTACAATGAAATATTTTTATGATGAATATGAAGCTCATGTTTTTGACAAAAGATGTCCGGCGGGCATATGCAGCAGCTTAACCAAATATGAGATTGATAAAGATAAATGCATCGGGTGTACTCTTTGCGCAAAAGCATGTCCGGTGGCCTGCATCAGCGGTAAGGTCAGGGAACCTCATGTGATAGAACAGTCCAAGTGTATAAAATGCGGCGCATGCTACAAGGCTTGTAAGTTCGACGCCATAACGAAGAGCTAAGGAGAATTAATCAATGAATAAAGTCAATATAATAATAAATGACCAGGAAATATCCGTGCCGGCGAACTACACGATTTTGGAAGCGGCAAAAAAAATCAATGTGAGCATACCTACTCTTTGCCACTTGAATTTTCATGGCCTGAAGACAGTAAACAGAAGTGCATCCTGTAGGGTATGCGTAGTTGAGGTTGAAGGAAGAGGCTCCCTTGCACCATCATGCTCTACTTATGTGAGCGAAGGAATGGTAGTCAAAACCAGTACTCCAAGAGCCATCAAGGCGAGAAGAACAATGGTCGAATTGTTGCTTTCCGATCATCCCAAGGATTGCCTGACATGTCCGAAAAACCAACAATGCGAGCTACAGTCGCTTGCAGCTGAACTTGGTGTTATGGAAATCAAATACACCGGTGAAGAGTCAACATACGAATTAGATGATTCAAGCTATTCGATAGTCAGAAATCTGGATAAATGCATATTATGCAGACGTTGCGAAACCATGTGCAATGAAGTTCAGACATGTGGAATTCTATCTGGAATGGACAGAGGATTTGAAACTGTAGTCGGACCGGCTTTCGGACTTCCCATGATTGATACAATGTGCACTTTCTGCGGACAATGCGTGGCTGTATGCCCTACTGCCGCACTTACTGAGGTGAGTAATGTCAGGCAGGTTTGGGATGCGATCAATGACCCTGAAAAACATGTCGTAGTTCAGACCGCCCCTGCTGTAAGAGTTGCTCTTGGAGAAGAATTCGGCATGGAAGTCGGAACGATTGTCACAGGTAAAATGACTGCTGCGTTAAGAAGACTTGGTTTCGACCAAATATTTGATACAGACTTTGCAGCGGATCTTACCATAGTTGAAGAGGCTTCGGAATTCATTCACAGAGTTAAGCACGGAGGAAGGCTTCCCATGCTGACAAGCTGTTGTCCGGCATGGGTTAAATTCTTTGAACACCAATTCCCGGACCTTTTAGACATTCCGTCAACATGCAAATCGCCACATGAGATGTTTGGTGTGGTTGCAAAGACCTATTATGCTGAGAAATTCAATATTGATCCTAAAACCATTGTTGTGGTATCCGTTATGCCGTGCCTTGCCAAGAAATATGAAGCAGCCAGACCAGAGCTAAGCACAGACGGACTTCAGCACGTGGATTTTGTTATAGATACAAGGGAAACTGCAAAAATGATAAAAGAAGCAGGAATATGCTTTATAGATTTACCGGATGAAGATTTTGATAAACCTCTCGGGGAATCCACGGGAGCAGGCGTTATATTCGGGACAACAGGCGGTGTTATTGAAGCGGCGTTGAGAACGGCTTGCGACTGGCTTACAGGCGAATCCTTGGAAGAAATTGATTTCCACCAGCTCAGGGGGCTTGAAGGTATTAGGGAAGGCACCGTTAAAATCAGCGATATGGATATTAAAATAGGCATAGCCCATGGACTTGGAAATGCAAGAAAGCTTCTTGAAGACATCAGAGACGGAAAAGCAGAATATCATGCAATTGAAATCATGGCTTGCCCGGGCGGATGTATAGGCGGTGGCGGGCAGCCTTATTACAAGGGAGAGGCTGATGTTATAAAGAAAAGGATGGAAGCAATTTATCGCGAAGATAAAGGTAAGGCAAAGCGTAAATCCCATGAAAATTCAGATGTTCTGGAACTATACAGGGAATATCTTGGTGAATTTTATGGTGAAAAGGCACATGAGCTGCTTCACACCAACTATACAAAACGCAACTTAATCTAATTATTTAAATAATAAGGAAGCCGGTGTTAAAATGACATCGGCTTCTTTTATCTTAATAAAATCATCTCAAACAACTATCCAAAGTGCCTAGGGCAGTTCATATACAGCCAAAGTGCGTTAGATACTTTGGCTGATGGTATAATGGTGGTGTCAGAAAAATATCGGAGGTTGTAATGAAAATCTGCTTAATAGTACACTCGGTTACAGGGAATACCCTATCCGTTGCGAAGCAATTAGAGACAAAACTCACAGATAAAGGCCATGAAGTTGAACTGAAGGAGATTAAAACAGCATCTAAAGTCAATCCCGGTGAAACGAAGGTTAATTTTACCGAATTACCGTCTATTGACGGTTATAATGCCCTTGTTTTCGGATCCCATACAGAGGCGTTTCAACTTGAACAGGCCATGAAGGCCTATTTCGGGCAAATTGAAAGTCTCAAAGGATACAAAGTTGCATGTATGTCAACACATCAATTTCCTTTTAAATGGTTGGGTGGAAACAGCGCCGTTAAAAAAATGGAAAACCTGTG
>JAUVJE010000029.1 GCA_030592355.1 Clostridia bacterium | reverse complement strand
CGGGTGTAATCCTGTTTATTTTCATTATGCTCTTGAATCTCAGTCTGATAGCAATAACTAAGAAAGGCCGTACTGACAATGAATAAAAACATCAGAATTTATGATATTGTAATGCACACTCTTGTCTGGTCCTTTTCCTTTGTTACCATTGCCCTTTTCATTCTTATCGTTGGATTTGTCGTTATCAGAGGTTTCTCACAAATAAGCTGGGCATTCATTACTGATATTTATAAAGTTTCAAAAGGACTTCACGGCATAATGCCAATGATATTAAACACACTGTTTTTAATTGGACTAACTTTAGTTATAAGCGTACCAATAGGTATTTTTTCAGCAATTTACCTTGTTGAATATGCAAAGCCGGGAAAACTTGTTGCTTTAATAAGATTTACTACTGAAACTCTTTCCGGAATTCCATCCATAGTTTACGGTCTATTTGGATTGATTTTCTTTGTTTCATTTCTTTCTTTGGGTTGGTCATTGCTTTCAGGAGCATTAACACTTTCAATAATAATTTTGCCTATTATTATAAGAACTACTGAAGAAAGTCTGAAAACAGTACCTAAAGAATATAAAGAAGGCAGCCTTGCTCTAGGGGCCTCAAAAATAAGAACAATTTTTAAAATAATACTTCCAAATGCAATTTCCGGTATTCTCTCAGCATTAATTCTAAGCATAGGCAGAATAGTCGGTGAAACAGCTGCACTTCTATTCACTTCAGGAATTGTTCCGAAAATTGCCGGAACAATATTTAATTCAGGCCGTACGCTGTCGCTTCATCTTTATCTGCTGGTAACTGAAGGGATTTCTAACGATGAGGCATATGGCACCGCTTTTGTATTGTTAATAACAGTATTTTTAATAAACGGTTTTTCAGCTTTTTTGGCAAGTAACTTTAAAAAAAGATTGCAGGGAGAAATAAAAAGATGAATAAAGTGGTGACCAAAGATTTAAATTTGCATTACAGAACCTTTCACGCTCTCAAAGATATATCAATGGCTGTAGAAGAAAACAAGGTTACAGCTCTCATCGGCCCATCCGGGTGCGGAAAATCCACTTTTATTAAGACAATCAACAGAATGAATGATTTGATACCTTTTGTAGTAGTAGATGGCCTTGTAACGCTAGATGGCATTGATATATATAAAAATTTTGATGCTGCAGAACTTAGGAAAAGAGTTGGTATGGTTTTCCAAAAGCCTAACCCCTTCCCTATGACAATTTACGATAATATTACCTATGGTCCCAAAACACATGGAATCAAGAAAAAAAGTCACCTTGATGAAATTGTTGAAAAAAGCCTTAAGGGGGCTTTTTTGTGGGATGAAGTAAAAGACAGGCTTAGAAAAAGCGCTTTATCGCTATCAGGCGGACAACAACAACGTCTTTGTATTGCCAGGGTTTTATCTGTTGAACCGGAAGTTATGCTCATGGACGAACCCACGTCTGCCCTGGATCCAATATCTACTTTAAAAATAGAAGACTTGATATCAGAACTTAAGAACAAGTATACTATTATTATAGTTACCCACAATATGCAGCAGGCCGGAAGAATTTCCGATAAAACGGCATTCTTCCTAATGGGTGAAGTCATTGAATTCGATGATACAGAACAGATTTTCAGCATACCCGCTGACAAACGGACCGAAGACTATATAACAGGTCGCTTCGGATAAAAATTTATTTATGAAGGGAATACTATCGTGACAAGATTTTCTTTTGAAAAAGCACTTAAGGAATTGGAATTCAATCTTTCCAAAATGGGAACATATGTAGAGGAATCTATTGATTTCGCTATTACCGCCTTAAAAAATAAAGACATGGAACTCGCAAGACAGGTTATTGAAGATGATGACATAATTGATGACATGGAGCATAATCTGGAAAAACTGTGTATTACTTTAATAGCATGCCAGCAACCCATTGCAAAAGATCTTCGTATGATAACCGCAGTATTGAAGCTTATAACTGATCTCGAAAGAATCGCCGATCATTCTGCAGACATTTGCGAACTTATAATTACCATAGGGAAAACACAATACATAAAACCACTGATTGATATTCCCAGAATGGCTGAAATGGCCAAAAAGATGACCGAAATGGCCATATCCTCATACATTAAAAAGGATTATGATATGGCGCTTAAGGTTTGTGCAAGTGACGATTATGTGGACGATCTGTTTTCTAAAGTTAAATTTGACCTTGCTATACTCATGAAAAGTAATCCGGAGTCAATAGATCATATCATTGACCTTGTTATGATAGCCAAATACATTGAGAGAATGGCTGACCATGCTACTAATATAGGCGAATGGGTGGCTTACTCAATTACAGGGAACCATGAACATCTGGCCCATATGTACCACAAAGATACATTAAATCAGAATCCCTTTGAAAATATTAAATAAAGGAAAATTTATGAAGAAAAAGTACATATATATTCTTGAAGATGAAAAAAACATTCAGCGCCTGATTGCATACAATCTTAACTCATCAGGCTTTTCCACCAAGTCCTTTGAGACCGGAAGTGATTTTTTTACAGCAATGGAAGAATTTCCGTGCGATCTTTTGCTTTTGGATATAATGCTTCCTGACACAGATGGTTATGATGTTCTTACAAAAATTCGACTTGATTCAAGATTCGTAAATTTACCTGTAATTATGCTGACTGCCAAAAAAGAAGAACTTGACAAGATACTTGGCCTTGAGATGGGTGCAGATGACTACATCACAAAGCCCTTCAGTGTACGTGAACTTACTTCCCGAATAAAGGCGGTTTTAAGAAGGTCTTCCCGGCATACTCTTTCATCATATACCAACTTGCCTGAAAAATTAAACCATCTGGATATTGAAATTAACCCTGAAAAGCACCTTGTAACACAAAGGGGGAAAGAAATATCACTGACACTAAAAGAATATAGTCTTTTAGTATTGATGATGTCTGAGCCAGGCAAGGTTTTTACTCGCGAAATTTTACTTGATAAAATATGGGGTTATGATTATTTTGGGGGAACCAGAACCGTTGATGTTCACATAAGTTATCTGCGTAAAAACCTTAGCGACAATGGACCGGATTTTAATTACATTGAAACCATACGGGGAGTTGGATATAAGTTCAAGGCTTGATTGGAGAAGTAAAATGTTTAAACGTAGACTTAATTTGTATTATATATTGCTTATTCTTGTTTCACTCATCATTTCCGGACTGATAATCACACAAACTTCAGTCAATAATTATAAGCTGCAGGTTGAAAATGAACTTAAGACCAATGCAGGGGCTGCAGTTCATTTTATTGAAGAAATTAATCCTGATAATCTTAATACATTTGCAAATGATTTCAGTAAAAAACTCAATTTATTTGTAGACGATGACCACTCTGTTCGAGTTACAGTTATTCAGGATGATGGTATTGTCTTGGGTGATTCTGATGCTGATTATACTACTATGGATAACCACCGTTTAAGACCTGAGATTATCGATGCTTCTAAAAATGAATACGGTGTTTCGGTTCGAAAGAGCAGTACTACCAATATTGAATATATGTACCTTGCCGCTGAATTGAATTCGGGCAATTATGTCAGATTGTCCGTACCACTTCTGCATATTAAGTCAATCATATCAACAATTTATCTGTATACATTTATTGCAATCATTTTTTCACTTGCCGTGGCAATCTTAATTGGCTGGCGTCTTTCTATACTATTTTCAGAACCTATTGCTAAACTCAGTGCGCACTCTCTTGAAGTCTCCATGGGTAATTTATCTCATAGGATTTCACATGAACCGAGACAAAACGAACTTTCCAGACTTATAGACTCATATAATGAAATGACAAACAAGCTTGAAACTGCTTTTTCTGATATTTCAGACAAGAACCGGGAATTGAGTACATTACTCAACACTATAAACGAGAGTATTCTAGCTGTAGGCGCAAATTATAATATACTGTTTGCTAATAAGAAAATTAAGTCGCTTCCTGGTTTTGACCTTGTTGAAACCGGTGGAAATCTTAGCCACATAAAAAATTCGTCCATTCTCAATCTTATTGAGGAAACAATGAAATTTAAAGGTGCGGTTAAAAAAGAAATTTCAAGTTTCGGACTTATACTCTCATGCTTTTCTTCATATTTCGAACTTGATGAAGGAGGCGGTGTCATAGTTTCCATTCAGGACATTACGCGTATAAAACATCTCGAAAGTCTCAGGTATGAATTCGTTTCAAATGTTACACATGAATTGACTACCCCCCTTACCTCAATTAAGGGTTTTATCGAAACATTGAAAGAAGGCGCAATAAAAGATACTGCTACCGCAATGAAATTCCTAAACATAATTGAATTCGAATCAGAAAGGTTAAGCAACCTTATAAATGACATTCTTACACTGTCTAGTATAGAAAATGATACAAACGTTATAGTCAGTGAAGTCGTCAATGTCAGCAATGTTGCAGATGATGCCCTTATTTTACTTAGCAACAGTATATCTGATAAAGAAATTTCTGTATCCAATAATATTAGTAATAGAATTAAAGTGTCTGCTGATGCAAATAGAATCAAGCAACTTTTTATTAATTTAATTGATAATTCTATAAAATATAATAATTACGGCGGATCGATTGAGTTGTATTCAGTAGAAAAAAGTGGATTAGTTGAGATTCATATTAGAGACACAGGTATAGGAATTAATGAGAAAGATCTTAAACGCTTATTTGAACGATTTTACAGGGTTGATAAAGGACGTTCCCGTGAAATGGGCGGGACAGGTCTGGGACTATCCATTGTTAAACATATAGCCATGCTTTACAATGGTGCGGTTTCAGTAAAAAGCACCCTTGGAGAAGGATCTGATTTTTGTATTACATTTCCACTATCTGGCTGAATTTATTAAAAATTTCTAAACAAAATAAGAAACGGGCTAATACCCGTTTCTTATTACTATTTTATTTTATATATAAGTTTACCTTCTAAAAGGTCTATATCAACGGTTTCTCCGTCTTTCAATTCGCTTTTTATGTATTTTTCGGAAAGAATATCCTCAATATGCTTTTGGACTCCTCTTCTTAATGGCCTTGCTCCAAACTTTTCATCATATTCAATATCAAGAATAAATTCAATGGCGCTATCAGAAACATTTAACGTTATATTCTTTTCTTTAATCTCTTCAACAAACTGCCCAACCATTAAATGGATTATCTTTGTAAGATCTTCGCGGCTCAATCTTGTAAATACAACAGTTTCATCCACCCTGTTTAAAAATTCCGGCCTGAATGTCTCTTTCAGGGACTGTCTCACCCCTTCTTCCAGTTTAGAATAATCATCCTCACCGAAACCTAAGCTCTGGCCTTTGTACGAAGTGCCGGAATTTGAAGTCATTATCACAATTGTGTTTTCAAAGCTTACAACCCTTCCGTGGCTGTCAGTCAGACGTCCGTCTTCAAGTATCTGCAATAAAATATTAAACACATCAGGATGCGCTTTTTCAATTTCATCAAGAAGAATAATGCTATATGGCTTCCTTCGGACTTTTTCGGTCAGCTGTCCGCCTTCGTCATATCCGATGTAACCGGGAGGTGATCCAATAAGCTTTGCAACAGTGTGCTTTTCCATATATTCGCTCATATCAAGCCTGATAATCGCCTCTTCCGTATCAAATAATTCAATAGCCAATGCTTTGGCCAAATAGGTCTTTCCTACGCCCGTAGGTCCGACAAAAACAAATGATGAAGGTCTCCGGCGCGGCCGTATTCCTGAACGGTTTCTTCTAATTGCCTTGGAAACGGCACTAATCGCATCTTTTTGTGAAATGATGCGCTTTGCTAACAGTTCCTCTAAATTAAGAAGCTTATCGGCCTCTATTTTTGTTATCCTTTGTACCGGAATCTTTGTCCAGTTTTCTATAACGGAGGCTATATCTTCAAAAGTCACTTCTTTTGGCTTAGCCAATTCTTCGTATTTAGAAATTTCTTCAACCAATTTACATTCCTGAACCTTAAGATCAGCTGCTTTTCTATATTCGTTAATTGAATCTTCTTTCACGGCACTATTTTTTTCTGAACGCACTTCGGTGAGTTCGTTTTTAAGAAGTTCAAGCTTTACCAGAATTTCATTTTCAAGATTAACTTTCGCACCGGCTTCATCGATTACATCAATTGCTTTATCCGGGAGGAACCTGTCATTTATATATCTTTCAGAGAGAATAACAGACTGCTTTATAATTTCATCTGTATAATATACATTATGATGCAATTCATAATAGGATTTAATTCCATTAAGTATTTCAATTGTTTCATCGACACTTGGTTCTTCCACTATAATAGGTTGGAATCTTCTTTCCAACGCACTGTCCTTTTCAATAAAACGCCTGTATTCCTTAATGGTTGTAGCTCCGATTATCTGAATTTCCCCTCTGGAAAGCGACGGTTTTAGAATATTGGCTGCATTCATGGCACCTTCTGCCTCTCCAGCGCCAACAATATTATGAACTTCATCAATAATAAGAATTACATTTCCCATTTCTATTGCTTCTTTAATAATGCCTTTCATTCGGCTCTCAAACTGCCCCCTGAATTGTGTTCCAGCAACGATACCAGTCATGTCTAATTGATAGACTTCATAATTCAAGAGTTTAGCCGGTACATTACCCTCGGAAATGCGTCCCGCCAAACCTTCGGCAATAGCGGTTTTACCCACTCCCGCCTCACCTATTAAACAAGGATTATTCTTTGTTCTCCGATTGAGTATCTGAATGGTGCGGCTTATTTCATTTTCTCTCCCTATTACCCGGTCTATCTTGCCTTCAGCCGCTTTTTTTGTAAGATTGATTCCGAATTTATCAAGATACTTGGTCTTTTTAATATTTTTATTCCTTGTGATGATATTCCGTTTTTTGTTGTTTTCATCGGGCTTATTATTGTTTTCAGTAGGTTTTCCCATCCTGCTGTTCTTAAAGTTTTTAAACATTTCAGTCAGTGGGTTTGCCTCTTTATCAATATCCTCTCCTTCATTATTGGGAAGGGCCATATCATCCATATCAACGTTATTCATAATTTCCATCATCTGTTGATTCAGATTATCCATATCGGAATCAGTCATCCCAGACTGTTTCATCAGCTGCTGTAGGGGTTCAATTCCTTTTTTTTGCGCACATTCCATACAGATAGCTTTATTTTCTTTTTTACCGTCAATCATTTGTGTCGTATATATTACCGCCACATTTTTGTGGCATATGTCGCATAATTTCATTTTCATAATTCTCCGTCCATTATTCCATAATTTATATTTCAGCTATATTAATTCTTCCCTTTGCTCACAGTTACTAACATCGGATTGCTTATAATTAGCAAATAGGAACATAAACATGTATATGCCATGCCTCTGTCCCCACTCGTATTATAACACATTATCTCCAATTTCGCTGTAATTTAAAGTGTATGATTGTATATTTTAGAGATTTAGGTGTTGTTTTTAAGAACATTCTTAAGAAACATACCTGTATAAGAACCATCATATACCGCCACTTCCTCCGGAGTACCGCACACTACTATCTCGCCGCCTTTTTCTCCACCTTCAGGACCAAGATCAATAATATGGTCTGCGCATTTTATGACATCCAGATTGTGTTCAATAATAACAACGGTATTACCGCTGTCAACCAAGCGGTTTATAATATCTAAAAGTTTATGAACATCAGCCGTATGAAGGCCTGTTGTCGGTTCATCTAATATATAAATCGTATTGCCGGTGCTTCTTTTTGACAATTCAGCTGCAAGTTTTATACGCTGCGCCTCGCCTCCGGATAAAGTGGTAGACGGTTGGCCGACTTTGATATATCCAAGTCCCACTTCATAGAGCAGTTGCATTTTTCTTTTAATTTTCGGTATATTTTCAAAAAATGCCAATGCAGTTTCCACAGTCATATCCAGTACTTCCGCAATGTTTTTTCCTTTAAATTTTATCTCTAGCGTTTCTCTGTTATACCTCTTGCCTTTACACACTTCGCAAGGCACATAAACATCTGGCAAAAAATGCATTTCAATCTTTTTGAATCCATCGCCTTTGCAGGATTCGCACCTGCCTCCGGGAACATTGAAACTGAACCTGCCCTTTTTATATCCCCTGCTTCTGGCCTCCCTTGTCATAGCGAAAACATCTCTTATTACATCAAAAACTTTTGTATAAGTAGCAGGATTCGAACGTGGTGTTCTGCCAATCGGCGATTGGTCTATATCTATTACTTTATCAAGATGATGAATTCCCTCTATGCGGTCATGCAATCCTCCTCTCATCTTCGCCCTGTTAACCCGATGAGCCAATTCCTTATATAAAATATCAGAAACGAGAGAGCTTTTTCCTGAGCCGGATACCCCTGTAACACAGATAAAAATACCCAATGGAAAATCTACATCAATCGATTTCAGGTTGTTCTGCAATGCACCTCTTACTATAAGATGCTTACCGTTTGGTTTTCGCCGTTTTGAAGGAATATCTATTTTTTTACGCCCGGACATATAAAGACCTGTTTCGGATTTATCGCATAAGACTATATCCTCAGGCAGTCCCTGACACACAATTTCACCTCCATGAATTCCTGCGCCCGGACCCATGTCAATAATGTAATCGGCTTCTGCAATTGTTTCATTGTCATGCTCGACAATAATTAATGTATTTCCAAGATCACGCATCCGTTTTAGTGTACTGAGCAATTTACGGTTATCACGCTGGTGCAGACCGATACTAGGCTCATCAAGTATATAAACAACTCCCATCAGACCCGACCCTATCTGTGTTGCAAGACGTATCCTCTGGGCTTCGCCTCCGGAAAGAGTCGATGCAGTTCTTGATAAAGTCAAATAATCCAGTCCTACATTAACTAAAAAAATCAATCGTTCTTTGATTTCCTTAACAATCAAGTCTGCAATAATGCTCTGAGTTTCGTTCAGCTTTAGTTTTTCGAAAAATTCCAAACACTCGTTTATAGGCATCTTTGATACTTCATATATATTTATGCCGCCGACCGTTACGGCCAGCACCTCAGGTTTAAATCTTGAACCCTCGCATACATTGCAGGGATTTGCGCTCATAAAGCTTTCGTAATAACGCTTCATGTGACTGGATTTAGTCTGCATATACCTTCTTTGCACAACATTAAGAATGCCTTCTGTTTTTTCATCAGCACTATATGACAAGCGGGAATTTTTATATTTTATTCTAAATCTTGTATTCCCTGATCCATGCAAAAGAACATCCTGCACCTCTCTGGGCAGTTTATTAAAAGGAATACCCATATCTACCTTGAAGTGTTTTCCAATTGCATCAAGAAAAGATCTGCTCCAGCTATCTTCATTATATGAAAATCCCGCTACTTTAACTGCCCCTTGATAAAGGGAAAGCGATTTATCGGGAATTATCAAATCGACGTCCATCTCAAGATGCCTTCCCAGGCCGCTGCATTCAGGGCACGCACCGAACGGGCTGTTAAATGAAAACATCCTTGGAGATATTTCCTCAATGCTGATATTGTGCTCTGGACAAGACAGTTTCTGAGAGAAGAGCAATATTTCGCCATCTGGTATATGTATCTCTACAAGTCCTTCCGCCCTTGAAAGAGCAACTTCCAGTGAATCCGAAAGTCTTTTGTCAAGTCCCTCTTTAATTATCAGCCTGTCGACCACGATTCCTATAGTATGCTTTTTTTGTTTTATTAGTTTAATTTTATCCTCTGATAAGTCATATGTCTCGCCATCAATGATAACCCTGGCAAACCCGTCTTTAATTATCTGGGAGAAAAGTTTTTTATATTCACCTTTTCTTGCTCTGACAACGGGAGCGACAACCATAAATTTTGTGCCGTAAGCCAATGCCATTACGACATCCGCAATCTGATCTACGCTTTGACTAGTAATTTCTCTGCCGCATTCAGGACAGTGAGGAATACCTACTCTTGCATAAAGAAGCCTAAGATAATCATGTATTTCAGTAACCGTTCCAACAGTTGACCTGGGGTTCCTGCTGGTGGTTTTTTGGTCAATTGATATTGCAGGCGAAAGACCCTCTATAAATTCCACGTCAGGCTTGTTCATTTGACCTAAAAATTGCCTGGCATACGAAGATAGGCTTTCGACATATCTTCTCTGCCCTTCTGCATAAATTGTATCAAAGGCAAGCGATGACTTCCCGGACCCACTGATTCCTGTTATTACAACCATCTTGTCCCTGGGTATTCTGACATCAATGTCTTTTAAATTGTGTTCTTTTGCGCCTTTGACAAAAATACTATCATGTCTCATAAACCATCCATACTCCCGATATACTATACCCACATTTAATAACCTGTACTAAAAATGAGAAAAATATTGCCGCTTCATTAATGATTAATCCTGAATAAACTTGTTTCCAAGTTTCTAATCCTACTAGATTATATCATAATGAAACGGCAATGTGAACATCTGTTCGCATTCATTTTAATATTCTGATTTTTCCTTAAGTATTACATCATGTGTGCCGCCCTCAATAATACTCGTTGACGAAACAAGCGTAATACGTGCTGTTTTCTTTAGATTCTTAATGTTTGTGGAACCACAGCTGCACATGGTTGATTTTAATTTACTGAGTGTTTTACCAAGATTATCACTCAATTTACCGGCATATGGCACATAGCTGTCAACACCCTCTTCAAATTTCATTACAGGTGAATCCCCGGAGTCGTATCTTTGCCAGTTGCGCGCTCTGTTAGAACCTTCTCCCCAGTATTCTTTCACATAGTTATTCCCCAGTTTAATCACTTTTGTAGGGCTTTCATCGAATCTGGCAAAATATCTTCCCATCATAATAAAATCCGCCCCCATGGCAAGGGCAAGAACCATGTGATAGTCATGTACAATACCGCCGTCGGAACAAATAGGTATATACTCTCCGGTCTCGTCGAAATATCTGTCTCTTGCTTCAGCGACTTCACTGACTGCCGTAGCCTGTCCCCGGCCTATTCCTTTCTGTTCTCTGGTAATGCATATAGAGCCTCCCCCGATACCGACTTTAACAAAATCAGCTCCTGATTCAGCCAGATATCTGAAACCTTCTGCATCGACTACATTCCCGGCTCCTATTTTTATAGAATTCCCATATTTATCTTTAACCCATTTAATTGTATCTTCCTGCCACTGTGAAAAACCATCAGAAGAATCAATGCATAATATATCTGCACCAGCTTCTATAAGCGCCGGGACTCTTTCTGTATAATCACGGGTGTTGATACCCGCTCCGACAATATAACGTTTTTCATTGTCCAGCATTTCATTGGGATTCTCTTTATGGTCATCGTAATCTTTTCTAAAAACGAGATATACAAGGTTGCCCTCTCCATCAATTATGGGCAGACAGTTTAGCTTATGGGACCAGATTATATCATTCGCTTTTTTCAGGCTGATTCCCAACTCACCGGTAATTAATCTGTTAAACGGAGTCATAAATTCCTTAACCTTGGTATCTCTGGAATCACGCGAAAGCCTATAATCTCTTCCGGTAACAATTCCCAGCAATTTGCCGTTCGAAGCACCGTCATGAGTAACAGCCATTGTTGAATGACCGCTTTTTTCCTTTAATACAATGATATCTTCCAATGAATCATCAGCTTTTACATTTGAATCGCTGATTACAAAACCCGCTTTGAATTTCTTGACTTTACGTACCATTTCCGTCTGCTCTAAAATAGGTTGCGAACAAAAGATAAAACTAACTCCACCGCACTTTGCGAGGGCAACCGCAAGAGTTTCATTGGATACTGATTGCATTATTGCGGAAACAAAAGGTATATTCAGCGAAATATCCGGTGTGCTGCCCTTTTTAAATTTTACAAGAGGAGTTTTTAATTGAACATTCTCAGTATAGCACTCTTTTGTAGTTAGGTTCGGAACGAGCAGGTACTCGCTGAATGTCCTTGATACAGATTCATAGAAACGAGCCATTGGTAATCCCCCTTACTTTTTAGTAATTGTAGTACAGCCCCCCATTACTGTCAAGATAATGGTAAAGCTTCTATAATGTACTAATAAGATTTTTTAAAATGTATGCTTTCCCAATCGGATTCATTTATATTGAGAAATACCTTTCGGATAACTGCAAATATTCTTTGGAATTGTTAGAATTCTTCGTTAGGATAGTAGATATCCGGGTCTTTTTCCATTTCAAATTCCAGTCCCCAATCAAAGTAGGCTGCATCATAAGTAAGATCCACGACTACCCATTTACCGGTATCCGGATTATAAACATCATTCCAGGCATGGTATCCTTTTGCATTCTCGCAGTATCCTTTTACTAATTTTGCCGGAATATCCAGACTTCTCAGCATTGAAGCAAAGAGCACGGAATAGTCATGGCATATAATTTTAGCCTCATGGAAAACCACTTCAATATCGGGAATATAGCCGGGCTTCATACCAATAATTGTATTAATTTTTTCATAATCATATCTATACTGCTTAACCATGTATTCATAAAGCGATACAACCATATCCCATTCATAAGAAGCGTCTTCGGTTCTTTTGTATGCAAAAATGATAGCGGCCATCTCTTTGGTCCAAAACACCTCTGTGATTGATGTTTTATAAACCATTACATCATCGGAAAGATTTAAATTAACCGATTCAGAAAATATCACACCATAACTGCCGGTATTATTTATCTCTCTTGCAATCCTTATTTTATAAATACCGTTTCCAAGTTGAAGCGGATAGTATCCCGGAACCTGAGGAAGCAGGTCATACCAAAGGTTTTGTGTTCCATATACTATATTTATTACAAATTTATCATCTGATTTATAGTTATATGATATCCCGACAACCCCATTGTCAAGATTTTCAAGATTCAAAGTGATTTCTTCATCAGGAATTGGAGTCGGTGTCGGTATAGGTGTTGGCGTTGGTGTTGGTGTCGGCGTTGCTGTAGGCGTTGGTGTCGGTGTCGGTGTTGGTGTTGACGTTGGTGTCGGTGTTGGTGTTTGCGTTAGCGTTTGAATAGGTGTAGGTGCCGACGTTATTGTATTGGTTGCATCCGGCATATTGCTTTCAACCAAATTCGAATCACGCTCATCAACACACGAATATAGGATAAATATCATAATTATAACTAAAAGTCCTGCAATTACCTTTTTCATGTACTAATATTATTATATAATTTAATCAATGGCAACGATTAACATTTAATCAATAAAGCTAAAGCACAATCCTGGTTTCAATTGTGCAATAAGACTGAAGCGGAGGTTAATTCCAAAATGAATAATTTAAGCAAATATCCGAATATTGTTTTTATCATGGCAGACGACATGGGATACGGCGACCCAAGTTGTTATGGTGCAGAAAAAATAAACACTCCTTCAATAGACAGATTGGCAAAAGAAGGCATGAAATTTACCGATGCGCATTCTTCTTCAGCAGTCTGTTCACCCTCTAGGTACAGTGTGCTTACAGGCCGATATGCATGGCGTACGCGTTTAAAAGACGGCGTGCAATGCGGTCATGGGGCTCCGCTTATAGAACCGGGTCGTTCTACCGTAGCATCCCTTCTTAAAAATTCAGGTTATACTACGGGCGCATTCGGCAAGTGGCATCTGGGTTTCGATTACATTTTAAAAGACGGCTCTTTAATCCATGTTAATAAATCAAAGCTTGATAAAAATGATGCGGACATATTGGAATTCGATTATTCCAAACCGCTTAAAGGCGGTCCTTTGGATAATGGCTTTGATGAATATTTCGGTATTTCCGGCTCTTTGGACATGCCTCCCTACTGCTTTATACAAAATGAAAATACCCTTGGTATACCTTCGATACAAAAAGAAACAGTAACTCAGCAACGGCCCGGTCTTACAGTTCCGGATTGGGATGATGCAATGGTAGATGTAAAATTCACGGAAAAAGCCTGCAACTTTATTGAACGGGCATCAAATACCGGAACACCTTTCTTCGCGTATGTCCCTTTATCCTCTCCTCATAGACCAAACGTGTCACCCTCTTTTATGGTTGGGAAAAGCAAGGCCGGTCCCCGCGGCGATGCCGTTATGCTTTCTGACTGGTGCCTTGGTCAAATATTGGACAAACTTGATGCCTGCGGTGTTTCTGACAATACTCTTGTTATCTTTACCAGTGACAACGGAGCCAATCCATGCGATTTTTACGGTAATACTTACGGGCATAAAAGCTGCGGTGATTTGAGGGGATATAAAGCTGACATATATGAAGGCGGCCATAGAGTTCCTTTTTTGGTAAGATGGCCAGGGAAAATAAAACCCGGCTCTTTATCGGAATCATTAACCGGATTAATAGATCTTTATTCGACTATTGCGGATATAAATGGTTCGGTTACTGCAGATGACGATGCTCCTGACAGCATATCAATACTACCTGTTTTTTGCGATCCCTCCATCGAAACAAGAAGTTTTATTATTAATCATTCTGCCCATGGTATGTATGCAATCAGAAGCAAGTATTGGAAAATGATTGACGGACTTGGTTCCGGCGGTCAATCGCAGCCTCAAACCCATATCCCACGTCATTCCGGTGAAACCGGACAGTTATACTCTTTTAAAGAGGGCTATAATGAAATTGAGAATTATTATTGCGGGCAAAGTGATATTGTTTCTAAGATGAAAAGCAATCTTGAATTGATAAAATCCGGTGGCTACATCAGTAAAGACAAACTATAGCTTATTGCTTATTCTAAATTTATATTTAGTGATAGTTTCTAATGGAGAATGGCACAAAATTAGAAACGCTGTTATTCACAAATTTTAATTTAGTCCCAGCTTATTTTATCTCTAAATTTAGATTCATTGTAAGAATATATACATCCGCAGTATTTCTGCCGATACAGCCCTTTTTCCCTTGCTATATTCTGGCCTCCCCGGAAATATTCTCTGAAATCCTTATAATAAAACGCTACATCATTCCGTCTTCCTGCAGAAATACCGATTTCATTTATCATTTCGTGATTTTGGTATGGGCTTATTAATAATGTAGATGTAAAGTGGGTAAATCCATTTTGCTTTGCTGCTTCGGCTGTTTTATTAATTCTCTGTTCATAACAATTTTTGCATCTTTCATTCGCCGTTAGTTCAGCATACTCGTGTTCCCATTTATATTGCTGAAAACTCATATCATGAATTACTTCAATCCCTATGCTTTCGGCATACTCATCTAATGTTTTCATGCGTTTCACAAATTCTTTGTATGGATGAATATTGGGATTATAAAAATATACGGAGTAAGGTATGTTCCTTTCTTTGAAGTATTTGTCAAAGGAAGTCATACAAGGTCCGCAGCAAGCATGTAAGAACACCTTCATATCAACCGCCTTTGAATTCTATATTAAGATGATTATAGGCAGCTTCCGTAGCAACTCTTCCCCGGGGTGTTTTATTAATATAACCAAGCTGCAATAAAAAAGGTTCATAAACATCTTCAAT
>JAUVJE010000238.1 GCA_030592355.1 Clostridia bacterium | reverse complement strand
TCGCATGTAGCGGTCCTCCCTCGCGAATTGTTATCCAAAGGGGGTCCTTGGCATCTTTTCTCTTAGCCATCATTTCACCATGCCAGTTCAGAAGCCTCCACGCCCCTTCCCTGCAAACTTCAGGAAATTGCTCAGCGACATTGTTTTGCTCATATGGGTCTTCTTCTATATTAAAAAGCATTTCATCGGGGAACAAATGATACCCGTCGTGGTATGTTCTCATGTATATCCAGTCATCAAAAACGACGCTTCTCTGACACACATGGGCACACTGTTCAAGAATCAATTCGCTGCGTCCGCATTCGCTTCCGTTATCCAGCGCCGCCTTGTATGATTGTCCCTCCCACGAAGGCATGTTTTTCTGCCCGAGCAACGATGCCAGGGTAGGCGCTAAATCCAAGTTATAGTGCAATCCGTCATCAACTGTGCTTTTTAATTTACCGGGCCATTTGATAATCATAGGTATTTTCGGAGTTATGTTGTCCGCTGTGGCATGTTCTCCCCAGATACCCAGTTCTCCCATATTTTCTCCATGGTCGGCTGTTACTATAACCGCCGTGTCTTCCCAAACCCCACATTTCCTTAAATAATCAATTATTTTTCCTATATGACTGTCCATATATCGGATTCCACAGTCATAACCATCCATCATTTCCCGGGCGCCTTCAAGGCCGGATATACTGCCTGGATGCCTTGGGAATTCAGGATTCACACCATCATCATACATATTTATGTCATTTATTCCATGCGGCCCGATTTTGCGTTTATGTCCTTTCATGATATCTTCACTCAGCCATTGCGGAATCGGATCATTCGTAAAGGGATTGCCGAATTCATCAGGCGCTCTATATGGTCCGTGGGGATCCCAGTAATTAACATGAAGGAACCAATTGTCATCGGCTGCATTTCTATCAAGCCAGTCCATTACAACCGGTGTAACATCTTCTGCAGATTCCATGCCGCCTTTTCCGGTATTATACATTTCATTGAATCCTGAATAAAACCAGAATGCCGAATGTCTTTCGGCAAAAGGACTTATGCTGACTGTTCTAAATCCTGCGTCCCGCAGCATACATGTCATAGACTCCGTTCCAATTTCGCTCCTAAAACCCCTGTCGGCCCCCTGCTTATCCATGTCAGCCGTTGAACCTCCATGATTTACAATACCATTCAATATTCCGAATTTACCGGATATTAGTGCTGCTCTCGAAGGAAGACAAGGTGCATTCGGCGTATAATAATTCGTGAACTTAACGCCTTCTTTGGCAATACTGTCAATATTAGGCGACGTATTTCTGTGGTATCCGTAACACCCCAGATGGTCTGGCCTCAGTGTATCAAGGTCTAAGAATAATATGCGCATTTTCTTCTCCGTTTACTATAAAATTTTTAAAATTGCAGGTAGGAAAATAATAATCCCAATTATCACCGCGAGTATTGAACTAACGAGAACCACCCCTGCTGAAATATCCTTTATTACCCCGGCCAACGGATGGTATTCGGGACTTATTATATTTACTAATTTCTCAAGGCCGGTATTTATCATTTCGCCAACAAGAACAAGGCCTCCTGCAAAAATGATTATTGCTATTTCAGAAAAGCTAAGTTTAAGTATAATTGCCGTTGCTGTTGCTATAGCAAAACACAGAAGCTGTATTCTAAAGTTCCTTTGAGTCCGAAAAATAAAGACAACTCCCTTGATTGCATCACTGAAGCTTTTAATGATTTTCTTACTGGTTTTCTTCATATCATACCTCGTTTGAACAGTCCCCTTATCCCAATTTATGATATCCCTTTTCTCCATCATTTGCAATAAAATACCCATCTTAAATATGCCTTGGGCATATTTAAGAAATTGTTTTTGGGTATGTGTTATTATTAATTTATGAAAAACGTAATTCTTTTATTTGCTGATGACATGCGGTATGGATTAATTGATAATCCCGAGATTTATACTCCCAATATTGAGAAGTTTGCATCAAAAGGCTTCATGTATACCAATGCTCATATACCCGGCGGAACCAGCGGGGCAGTATGTATGCCAAGCCGCGCCATGCTGCATACCGGGCGGTTGCTTGAGGGTCTTATAAAAGCCGGCAGAACTATTCCTGACGAGCATATCATGCTTGGAGAAGTTCTTAGAAATAACGGATATGAAACATATGGTATCGGTAAATGGCATAATGGAATTGATTCTTACACCCGAAGCTTCAGCAGCGGAGCAGAAATCTTTTTCGGGGGAATGGAAGACCATTGGAATGTGCCTGCGAATAACTATGACCCTGAGGGAAAATACCCTAATATTATTCACAAGTCCACAAATGCATATCTTCAAAACTCAACTGCTTCATATCACTGCGACCATATAGTCCCGGGCAAACACTCTTCAGAACTTTTTACAGATGCTTCAATTGATTTTCTTAATGAACAAAGGGATAAAGACAATCCCTTTTTCCTATATACTGCTTTCATGGCTCCTCACGACCCAAGGACAATGCCGGAAAAGTATTTACAAATGTATAATCCGGATAAT
>JAUVJE010000087.1 GCA_030592355.1 Clostridia bacterium | reverse complement strand
GGTAGAAGATGCGGAAAGCCTCAGCGCAGATGCGGTTATCAACATAAGATACGCCACCAGCAATGTGGCCCAGGGCGCTGCGGAGGTGTTAGTCTACGGAACTGCCGTACGCTTCCTGACAGGTTAATTTGGCTTCACCGCCTGGTATTAAAATTAAAATAGCCACTGGATTCAATCTAAAGTTGACCAGTGGCTTTATTTAATTAATACCAGTCTTACTGTGTTTGCGTGTGGCATTTCCACTCGCTCATGTATTTACCATACATGTCGCTCGATGGAAAGCCTTGCAAACTTCGTCTGAAGCCAAATTTCCTCTGTCAGGCAAGTACTTAATAATTTCCGTTTGGTGCGGCAATGACCCTCGCTCATGTATTTATCATACATTACGCTCAAGGAGAATCTCCAAAGCCCCGCCTGGCGAAAAATTCCTTCCGTCAGACTAGAATGATTAATTTGGCTTCACCGCCTGGTATTAAAATTAAAATAGCCGCTGGATTCAATCTAAAGTTGACCAGTGGCTTTCTTAACAAACTATCCCAAGTATGATTTGCTGTTTTTAGCTGATTATGTTGAAGGGTTGGTGGCAGGGTGATAAAATTAAGCTGTATAGAATGATTTTGGTAAAAATGCAACAAAAAAAAGTAAAAATTGAGTTAGCATTTTTTGTAGTTCTATATTAAAATATCTTAGATACTATAAGGAGTGTGGCAATGGAAATCCCAAAAAATGCGATAATATCACAATCAGGCGGACCAACCCCCGTCATTAATAACTCATTAAGAGGAGTTATTGACGGGCTGAAAGAATATGGGGACAAGGTCGGTACTATTTTTGCGGGTTATCACGGAGTCGAGGGTATACTGAGAGAAGAACTACTCAACCTGACTGCTCAGGACGACTACGAAATCAAGCTTCTTAGGACAACTCCAACAGCCGGTTCCATCGGCTCCTGCAGGTACAAATTGAAGGAACATCAGGAAGCGGATTTTAACAGAATTATTGAAGTTTTCAAGGCACATAATATTGGATATCTTTTCTATATCGGCGGCAACGACTCTATGGATACGGCAAATAAGATTGCGAAACTAGCAGCGAAGCGGGGACTTGATCTTGTAGCGACCGGGGTTCCGAAGACCATTGATAACGATGTGGGCGATAGCGAATTCAAACTGATTGACCACACTCCGGGATACGGAAGCGTCGCACGCTACTGGGCATCCTATATTCAAAATGCAAACGAGGAGAATAATGGTTCTTCACCGTCAGACCCTGTGTTGGTTATGCAGGCGATGGGACGTAAAATCGGATATATTCCCGCGGCAGCCCGACTTGGAGATCCAAACCGTGAAATGCCGTTGCAGATCTACATGGCGGAATCAAATTTGAATCTTCCTAAACTATATGAAAACGTTAATGAAATGCTGGCAATAAGAGGACGGGCAATGGTGGTTGTCGGCGAAGGTATTGATGTGGGGGATATTGGACAGGCCCGTGATTCATTCGGGCATACGAATTTCAGTGCAAGTCAGCTTACTGTAGCGCAAATTGTGACAAACTATATCAACGAAAAGGGCTTATGCGTAAGAGGAGCAGCGAGATGCCAGGTCCCGGGAACCGACCAAAGAGGATCCATTGCTTTTGCATCTGAAGTGGATCTGGACGAAGCATATCTTCTGGGCAAAAAGGCTGCGCAGATAGCTGTTGAGGATGGCGGTGGATTTATGTCTACAATTCTACGAAAACCAGGGACTGATTATTCAGTCTATTATGACAAAGTTTTGCTAGAACTGGTAGCTAATTCCGAAAGAAGCTTTCCGGACGAATGGCTCACTGCGGACAAGACCGACGTAACTGATGATTTCATACGATATGCACGCCCGTTGATTGGGGAAAATTGGGTACGCATTCCCCTTGAAAATGGAATTATGAGGTTTACCCGTTTTAAACCAATTTTTGCAGATAAAAAACTTAATGAATATACACCGGCGGCATATTGAAAGGAGATATTTAATGACAAACCCCGCACAGAAATTATACAACATGAAAAAGGAACATGATTTTTTCATAGGAATTGACAGCGACGGATGTGCATTTGATACGATGGAAATCAAGCATAAGGAGTGTTTTACACCAAACATAATAAACTACTGGGACCTGCAGCCTGTATCAAAATATGCCAGGGAAGCGGCAGAATTTGTAAATTTATACTCGAAATGGCGCGGAATCAATAGGTTCCCGGCGCTTATTAGTGTAATTGATTTATTGTCCGAACGAAAAGAATGCCTTGACAGAGGATTTAAAGCACCTGATATACAGGAATTGCGAGACTGGGCGGCAACCGAGACTAAGCTTGGAAATCCAGCGCTTAAGGCAAGGGTGGCGTCAAATCCCACTCCGCTCATGGATAAAACTCTCAAATGGTCAATGGCTGTAAATGATACGGTAACTCACATGGTGCGTAATGTACCGCCTTTCCCATATCTTAGGGACAGCCTTGATAAAATGAAAAAACAGTGCGATGTCATAGTGGTTTCTGCCACGCCTAATGAAGCGTTGAACCGGGAGTGGAATGAACATGATATTGATAAATATGTTAAAGTGATTGCAGGACAAGAAATGGGACCTAAAAAAGAACATCTTGCAATTGCACTCGAAAAGGGGTATGGAAAAGATAAGATGCTTATGATTGGCGATGCCCCCGGCGACCTGAAAGCTGCAAAGGCAAACGGTCTGCTGTTTTACCCGATTAATCCGGGGAATGAAGAAGCATCATGGAAACGTTTTTTAACAGAGGCATACGACCGGTTTATTGCCGGAACATATAATGGTGAATATGAAAACGCATTGATAGCGGAGTTCGATACATATCTGCCGGACACACCGCCGTGGAAAAAATAGGAGGAAAATCATGAAAAAACACGATATCGGTCTTATAGGCCTTGCTGTAATGGGAGAGAACCTTGTCCTTAATATGGAAAGCAAAGGGTTTTCAGTTGTTGTTTACAACAGAACAATTGAAAAGGTAACAAGGTTTATAGAAGGAAGAGCTGCGAAAAAGAATATTTCAGGCGCATTTACCCTTGCCGAATTAGTCGGGCAGCTTAAAAAACCCCGCAAGGTTATGATGATGGTCAAAGCCGGAAATGCCGTAGACACCATTATCGACAACCTGATTCCATTGCTGGATAAAGGCGATATAATTATCGACGGTGGTAACTCGAATTATAACGATACTATAAGAAGGACAGCTAAAGTTGAAGAAAACGGTCTTTTGTATATTGGCACCGGTGTATCCGGTGGAGAAGAAGGGGCTCTAAAGGGACCGAGTATCATGCCCGGCGGTTCAAAAGAAGCATGGCCGCATGTGAAAGATATTTTCCAGGCTATTGCCGCAAAAATGGAAGACGACTCTCCTTGCTGTGATTGGGTGGGGGACAACGGCGCAGGTCATTTCGTTAAAATGGTTCACAACGGAATTGAATATGGAGATATGCAGCTTATATGCGAAACCTACCAGCTGATGAAGGTTCTTGTGGGAATGGATGCAGATGAAATGCATGGAGTATTTAAAGAGTGGAATGAAGGAGACCTGGATTCGTACCTAATTGAAATTACAAGGGATATACTTGAGTATAAAGACGAGGACGGTTCTCCCCTGGTTGAAAAGATTCTTGATACGGCAGGACAGAAAGGAACGGGAAAGTGGACCGGTATTTCCGCATTGTCCGAAGGCGTTCCGCTTACCTTGATTGCTGAAGCCGTATTTGCACGGTGCCTTAGTGCCATGAAAGAAGAAAGAGTTGAAGCTTCAAAGGTCCTTGTCGGTCCTGAAACAACGTTCAATGATGATATTAAGATGTATCTGGATGATTTGAAAAACGCTTTGTATTTAGCAAAGATAGTTTCTTATGCGCAGGGATATACGCTTCTGAAAGCTGCTGCATCGTCATACGGGTGGAAACTCAATTACGGCGACATAGCCTTGATGTGGCGGGGCGGCTGCATAATCAGATCAGTCTTCCTCGGCAAAATCAAGGATGCCTTTGACAGCAATCCGGATCTTCCCAACCTGTTTTTAGATCCGTTCTTTACAGATAAAGCAGAAAAATGCCAGATGAGCCTCAGACGCGTAGTCGCCGGAGCAGCTATGAACGGCATAAGTATTCCGGCTCTGTCGGCCGCTTTGTCATATTATGACGGTTATAGAACAGAAAAGCTTCCCGCCAATTTACTTCAGGCGCAAAGAGATTATTTCGGAGCTCACACATATGAGCGAATAGATGATGAACGTGGCAATTTTCACCACACCAACTGGACGGGGCGCGGTGGTGAAACCTCGGCATCCACCTATGATGTATAAGGAGAAAAATTATGAAAACACCTTTTAAAATTGATTTGAAAGACAAAGTATGTGTCGTGACAGGAGGCGGAGGAGTTCTTTGCGGTGCTTTTTCCAAAGCTCTGGCCGCAAATGGTGCAAAAGTGGCAGTTCTTGACTTAAGAATCGAAAGTGCACAAAAAGTTGCCGATGAAATAAATAATTCAGGCGGAACTGCGATTGGCGTTGAGGCAAATGTTTTAAAAAGAGACAGTCTCCAGGCGGCAAGGCTTGTAATTAATGAAAAATTCGGAACATGCGATATACTGCTGAATGGAGCAGGGGGCAATCATCCCAAGGGGACGACATCCAATGAAATTCTAAAAGAAGAGGATCTTAAAAAAGAGGGGCTGACCACGTTTTTTGACTTGGATCCTGACGGAATACAGTTTGTGTTTAATCTGAATTTCATAGGAACACTGCTTCCCACACAAATTTTCTCAAGGGATATGATAAATAAACCCGGTGCGGTCATTATTAATATATCCAGTATGAATGCATTCACGCCCCTGACTAAAATTCCCGCTTACAGCGGGGCAAAAGCCGCGGTATCAAATTTCACAAAATGGCTGGCTGTGCATATGTCCGGTGTCGGCATCAGGGTAAACGCAATTGCACCGGGATTTTTTCTCACGGACCAGAACAGAAGTCTTTTAACCAATGAAGACGGTTCTTATACGGCAAGAGCGGGTAAAATCCTCGGGCAGACGCCCATGGGCAGGTTCGGAACCCCGGATGAACTTATTGGTACGCTATTGTGGCTTGTTGACGAAGGCGCATCCGGGTTTGTGAATGGTACCGTAATACCTGTAGACGGTGGATTTTCAGCGTTCTCAGGAGTATAGCAGGAGGGAAGTATGAGAAGTATAATAGTTCAAAACCCTAACGGTGAACCATTGGACCTTATGCAGATTGAAGAATCTGTGGAAAAGACCATTCGTGGAAAAAATCTTAAAAAAATCCTGTTAATACCGCCGGATTTCACACGGTTTCATTCCATGGCTGGGATGATAACGGAGATTTACTACAATAAACTCAAGGATACGTGCAAGATAGATATTCTGCCTGCCCTCGGCACCCATGATCCCATGACCGAGGAAGAGTGCAGTGAGATGTTTGGGGATATTCCCTTCGATTTATTCATTGAGCATAACTGGAAGACCGATGTAGTGAAAATAGGCGAGGTTCCCGCATCTTTTGTAAATGAAGTGTCAGAAGGGCTTGTTAACCAAAGTATTCCGGTGGAAATTAACAAATTAATTCAAGACGGCAGTTATGACCTGATTATTTCCATAGGCCAGATTGTACCGCATGAAGTGGTGGGGATGGCAAATTATAGCAAGAATATACTTGTCGGATGCGGCGGTAGCCAAATTATAAGCAAGTCCCATATGCTTGGTGCGTCCTACGGCATGGAAAGGATGATGGGCAGGGACTTTAGTCCGGTAAGAAAAGTTTTTGACTATGCCGAGGAAAATTTCATTAAGAATCTGCCTATTCTGTATTTCCTGACCGTCACGACCGCTGTCGGCGATGATGTGGATATACATGGTCTTTTCATTGGCCGTAAAAGGGAGATTTTTGAAAGTGCCGTTGCACTGAGTCAGAAAGTGAATTTAAATTATCTGGATGAAGCACCTGCAAAAATGGTAGTCTATCTCACCGGGAAAGAATTCAAGAGCACATGGTTAGGTAATAAGGCGATTTATAGGACCAGGATGGCAATTGCCGACGATGGCGAGTTAATTATACTGGCTCCCGGGGTTCATAAATTCGGTGAAGATGATGAAATTGATGTGCTTATCAGGAAGTATGGATATGCCGGAAAAACCAGAGTCCTTGAGCTTGTAGATCAAAACGAAGATCTTAAGAACAACCTGTCAGCGGCAGCGCATCTGATACATGGGTCATCCGACGGACGTTTTGAAATAACATATGCCGTTAAGAAACTCACCAGAGAAGAAGTAGAAGGCGTTATGTTTAAATATGCCGATTATGATGAAATGGCTGATAAATACAATCCTGACAAACTGACGGATGGTTGGAATATCGTTGAGGGTGAAAAAATTTATTATATAAGCAATCCTGCCCTTGGCCTTTGGACCGAAAGGAAAAAATTCCAGTGACACCCAGGGAAATAATAAAAAATACTATAAATTTTAATAATCCGGAACGGCTTGCCATGTGTTTACGCGAACCATATACAATTGATATGCATTATGCCGGTTTGGTGAAAAGCGTTGACCACAGGCCTCGCTCAGGGGTTGATGAGTGGGGCGCCATATGGGAAAATATAGGCGTTTGTAAGCTTGGAGAAGTTAAGGATTTCCCCCTAAAAGACTGGGCTGATTTCAATAAATTAAATATTCCCGACCCTGCGGAAGAATGGCGGTGGAAAGGATTTGGCGATAAGGTGAAGGCCGGTGGTGATAAATATGTAATCACCATGGGGATTTCGCTTTATGAGAGAATTCATTTTATACGCGGTTTGGAAAACACGTGGATTGATATCTACGATGACCGTGAGAATCTTGAAATGCTTCTGGACATTCTAAAGGATATCAGTCTTTACATGATAGAGCGTTATGGCAAACATGATGTGGATGGATATATTTTTACAGACGACTGGGGATTGCAGAATTCGCTGATGATTTCGCCGCAGCACTGGCGTGAAATCTGGAAGCCAAGATATGCGGAACTCTTTAAAGCCTGCCATGACAATGGCATTGATACTCTTATGCACAGCTGCGGGTATATTGTTGAGATTTTGGATGACCTTATTGAGATTGGGTTGGATGTCATACAGATGGATCAACAGGAGAACATGGGACTCGACCTTCTTGGAGACCGATTCAAAGGCAGAATTACTTTTTTTAACCCAGTGGACATTCAGCAGACAATGGCCCATGGAACTACAGACCAGATACGGGCTTATTGCAATGAGATGTTTGAAAAACTGGGAAGTACAAAAGGAGGGTTCATCGCAAAATTTTACGGTGATCCCAGAGGAGCCGGTCACACTGAGGAATCCCTTGAAGCCATGTTTGATGAGTTCGAAAAAATCAGTTTCCGAAACTTTAAATAACAAACTCGACCTTGTCATCCTGGGTCAGCTGGTCGATTTTCGACCTTGTCACCCTGGGTCAGCTGGTCGATTTTCGACCTTGTTACCCTGGGTCAGCGAGTCGAATTTTAAAATTATCGACATGATTGTTTTTTTGGTATAATTATTTCAATAACCGGATGGGGGTGGTGTTGTGAAAACTATTAGAATTGGAATGATTGGGCTTGGAACTGTTGGCGGCGGTACTGCCGCGATGCTGGAAAAAAACAGGGGATTTATAAATAAAACAGCAAATGCCAATATTGTTATGGATAAGATCCTTGTGAGGGATATTACAAAGGATAGGCCCGGTGTGAGTTCGGATTTGCTGGAATTACTTACTGATAATCCGGACGATATCTTCCTGAATGATGACATTGATATAATAGTTGAGGTTATGGGAGGTACTGAAATGGCCCTAACCTATGTTAAGAGAGCCCTTAATCTTAAAAAACATATTGTAACTGCAAACAAAGATATGATGGCTGTTCATGCCAATGATCTTTTTAAACTTGCGGAAAAGAATAAAACTGTTCTTCTCTATGAGGCTAGTGTATGTGCTGCTATTCCGATTGTTGAAGTGTTGAAAAAAAGTCTTGCCGGTAACAAAATACACCGCATTATGGGTATCCTGAATGGTACCACCAATTATATTCTTACTAAGATGGATTCCGAAGGAGTTGAATACAGCGAAGCATTGCAAGACGCTATAAACAAAGGATATGCAGAAAGAAATCCCGACAGTGATGTAATGGGATATGATCCTGGGCGAAAACTCGCGATTTTAGCAGCCATTGCCTACAATATGAGAGTGGAATACGACGATGTTTATATTGAGGGAATAACCAAGATTAAGGCCGAGGATATCAGTTATGCTTCTGAACTCGGATATCGTATAAAGCTCATTGCGGATGCCAAATACATCGATAACGGTGTAAAGGTGCATGTCAATCCTGTTTTTATGCCCGATACTCACCCCCTTGCCAGGGTTGACGGCGTATATAATGCTATATATATAGAAAGCGACATGGCTGGGAAAATCATGCTCTATGGCAGAGGTGCAGGTGCGGATGCCACGGCAAGCGCTGTTATAGGGGATATTATTGCAATAGCAAAGGATATATGCGAAAACAGTATTGCCAATAATGGATACACATTGTTCAACGAAAGAAAAATTATCGGGCACAAGGATGCTGTCAGCCAGTTTTACCTCAGAATGAGTGTAAAAGACAGCCCCGGCGTACTTTCTAAAATTGCTGGAGTCCTGGGAGGTCATAATGTTAGTATCTACTCAGTTGTTCAGGAAAAAGCTCATGATGAATTGGCTGAGATTGTAATAATTACACACAGTGTGGTTGAAGAGAATATGCAAAATTCTCTGCAGGAAATAATTAACCTGGATATAGTTAATGAAATCGGCAGCGTTATAAGAGTGGAGGACGAGGAATGAGATATAAAGGTTTAATAGATAAATACAGAAAATATCTTCCGGTAAATGATAAAACACCGATAATAACGTTAATGGAAGGCAACACTCCGCTGGTACCATCCGTAAATATCGGAGGGAATTTGGGTATTGACTTGTTCTTTAAATATGAGGGTTTGAATCCCACCGGTTCTTTCAAAGACAGAGGCATGGTGATGGCAATCGCCAAAGCAATCGAAAGCGGTTCCGACAGTGTAATCTGCGCCTCGACAGGTAATACTTCTGCATCCGCAGCGGCATATGCAGGTAGATTTAATCTAAAATGCACCGTTGTAATCCCGGCTGGGAACATTGCATATGGGAAACTTGCCCAGGCTTTTATTTATGGTGCAAAAGTTATACCCATAGAAGGTAATTTTGACAAAGCCCTTGAACTTGTGCGGGTAATTTCTGAAAAATACAACATGACATTGGTAAATTCCCTTAATCCCTATAGAATTGAAGGCCAGAAAACCGCATCTTTTGAGATTGTCGAACAATTGGGCAAAGTGCCGGATTATC
>JAUVJE010000176.1 GCA_030592355.1 Clostridia bacterium | reverse complement strand
ACATACCGGGATTCTCGGGTAAAATAACACAAATCAGGATGCGTTCCGGAAGATACCAATTATAATGAGGCGGATGCATCCTTATTTAACATCAGGCAGTACTGAAAGAGGTGCTGTCGTGTAAACTGAAAATACAAAATCGGAGGTGATAATTATGGGAATGACAATGACCCAGAAAATTCTGGCAAAACATTCCGGACGGAATCGGGTGAAATCCGGACAGCTTATCATGGCAGAGGTAGATATGGTTCTAGGCAACGATATAACCACGCCGGTTGCAGTTAAAGAGTTTAATAAACTAGGTTTGAATGAAGTTTTTGATAAAAACAAAATTGCCATTGTTCCTGATCATTTTTGTCCAAACAAGGATATAAAAAGCGCAGAACAAGTTAAATTAATAAGAGAATTCTCAAAAAAGCTGGAAATTGTTAACTTTTTTGAAGTAGGTCAGATGGGCATTGAACATGCATTGCTGCCGGAAAAGGGTCTGGTGGTTGCCGGTGATGTTGTTATCGGCGCTGATTCACATACATGCACATACGGAGCTCTCGGGGCATTTTCCACCGGTGTAGGAAGCACTGACATGGCCTGCGGAATGGCGACAGGTAAAGCTTGGTTCAAAATTCCTGAAGCAATAAAATTTGAACTTGTCGGTAAAACCGGCAAATGGGTATCAGGCAAAGACGTTATACTTCACATCATAGGAATGATTGGAGTTGACGGAGCGCTTTATAAATCAATGGAGTTTACCGGTCCGGGACTTGCTGAACTGTCTATTGACGACAGATTCACAATAGCAAATATGGCGATTGAAGCCGGAGCTAAAAACGGTATATTTGAAGTTGATGAAAAAACCATTGAATATATTAAAGGGCACTCAGATAAAGATTACGAAATATTTACAGCCGATGATGATGCAGAATACTGTGAAACATATATAATTGATCTCGCGGCCATTAAACCGACGGTATCTTTCCCTCATCTTCCGGATAATACAAGAACAGAAGGCGAGTTCGGAGATATAAAAATTGATCAGGTTGTAATCGGGTCCTGTACAAACGGCCGTATGCAGGATATGCGCGACGCTGCTGAAATTTTTAAAGGCAGAAAAGTGCATCCTGACGTAAGATGTTTAATTTTCCCCGCAACGCAAAAAATATGGAGACAGGCTATGAATGAAGGTTTGTTTGATATTTTCATAGAAGCGGGAGTGGCAATAAGCACACCTACATGCGGACCGTGCCTTGGCGGTCACATGGGAGTTTTAGCGAAAGACGAAAGGGCGGTTGCTACCACTAATAGAAATTTCGTAGGGCGGATGGGGCACCCTGAAAGTGAAGTATACCTGGCGAGTCCTCACGTTGCTGCGGCTTCGGCGGTTACAGGTAAAATATCTACACCAAATGATTTGCAGGAGGTAGCGAAATGATTGCAAAGGGAAAAGCTATAAAATACGGCAACAATGTAGACACTGATGTAATAATACCGGCGCGATATCTGACTTCGTCTGACCCGGCTGAACTTGCAGCGCACTGCATGGAAGACATTGATGCAGATTTTATTAACAAAGTAGAAAAAGGCGATATTATCATAGCCGCTAAGAATTTCGGCTGCGGTTCTTCAAGAGAACATGCTCCCATGGCTATAAAAGCATCGGGGATTTCCTGTGTTGTTGCAAAAACTTTTGCAAGAATTTTCTACAGAAATTCAATAAACATCGGACTGCCCATACTTGAATGTGAAGAACTGTGTGATGAATCCGATGAAGGGGATAGTATCGAAGTGGATTTTGAAAAGGGTGAAATCAGAAATATAACAAAAGGAAAGATATTCAAAACGCAGCCTTTCCCGGAATTCATGCAGGAAATAATCGAAAATGACGGACTTGTAGGATATATCCGTAATAACATGAAGTAGGAGAAGACAAATGAGTTATAAAATTGCTGTATTAAAGGGTGATGGCATAGGTCCTGATGTAGTGGATTGCACCATAGGTATTTTGAACAAAGTAGCTGCGGAAAACGGAACTGTTTTTGAATATAACGAAGGGCTCATCGGCGGGATTGCCATTGATGAAACAGGGGTGCCGCTTCCGGTGGACACAATAGAAATATGTAAAAAGAGCGATGCCGTATTGCTTGGCGCCGTAGGAGGTGCTGTCGGAGGTTCGAAATGGGATAATCCCGACGGGAACCTCAGACCGGAAGCGGGTCTGCTTGGTATAAGGAAAGAGCTGGGTTTGTTTGCAAATCTACGTCCCGCGGTTATTTATCCGGCACTAAAAGAAGCATCACCGTTAAAACCTGAAATAGTGGGTGACGGTATTGATATTCTTGTTGTAAGGGAACTTACAGGCGGCATTTATTTTGGTGAAAAATTCAGCGGGGATGATTATGCTTATGACCAGATGAAATATTCCGTTGAAGAAGTCAGGCGCATTGCCCGTGTGGCATTTGATGCCGCTATGAAGCGAAATAAAAAAGTAACCAGTGTTGAAAAAGCAAATGTTCTTGAGGTATCCCGGTTATGGAGAAAAGTTGTTCTTGAAATAGCCAAAGAATATCCGGAAGTTGAACTAGTTCACATGTATGTTGATAATGCCGCAATGCAACTTATAAAAGACCCCCATCAGTTCGATGTTATAGTTACGGGCAACATGTTCGGTGATATTCTCTCTGATGAAGCCGCCATGATAACCGGCTCTATTGGAATGCTTGCATCCGCCAGTCTTTCTGAAGGCACCATGGGTCTTTATGAACCGGTGCATGGTTCTGCTCCGGATATAGCCGGAAAGGATATTGCAAATCCCATTGCGACAATACTAAGCTCAGCCATGATGCTGAGATATTCACTTGAGATGCCTGAAGCTGCTGATTCCATTGAAACTGCAGTAAATCGTGTTTTGGGAGAAGGATACCGAACCGCGGATATCGCAAAAGACGGAGATAGTATCGTAGGGACAGTCAAGATGGGTGAAAAAATAATGAAGTATCTGTAAAGCACGGAACAGGAATCTGAAAAAACCGATATATTATTGAAATTATATGAAAAAATCCCGGGCAAAAAATCCCCGGGATATTTTTTACAGGGTAATAAATATTGTTGCTAATTGCCACTCTGTTATATAGGGCTTGCTGAATAATTCCAAAACGTCTTCTTTAAAGCTGTTTTAATACGTTTTTGAATGATACAAGTGTAAGGCTTTACCTTGTGTTTGCAAAAAACCTTGCATTTGTAGATGCCTAGTATTTAATGCTTGCATTTTTTCAGCCGCCAATATTTACGGCCATTGGCTGAAAACTATTTATTTAAGCATGTTTTAAGCCAATACGGCTAATGCCGTTGATGAATAATTTAATTTCTAGATTATTCAACGGCCCCTATATATAATCTGTTTAAATGGGGGTTATTATGACGAATAAAATTGAATTCAGATGCGGACTGCTTAATTTTCAGATGGGACGCGAACACGGACAGTTGTCTTTTAATCCCGCTGAATATATAAAGGCATGTACCAAAAGTGGCATGGAACGGGTTATATTTACATGCAAAGACACCTGTGGAGATGCCTATTACAAAACAAAATTAATTGAACTAAACCCGGCGGCGGGTTCTGATTACCTGGCAGCGGCAATTGAAGAAGCCAAAAGACAGAATATTGAACTATATGCATATTATAATGTTCTGCTGGACGACATTTACGCCGGAGTCCATCCGGAACACATGATGGTTAATTCAAAAGGTGAAAAAGTAATTGCATATGATTATTTCAAATGCCTGTGTCCAAATTCACCGTATATGGATGTTGTAAGGGAAAGAGTTGCTGACCTGGTTTTTAACTACGAAGTGGATGGAATATTCTTTGATATTACATATTTCAGGGGGAACGACTGCTTTTGCGACTCATGCAAAGGGAAATTTCATGAAGAATATGGATATGCATTGAAGAATAATGTTAAAACCGGAACGCCTGAGTATGCGGATTTTAATGAGTTCAAGAGAAATAGCAGGGCTAAACTGCTTCTTGATTTGACTGAGACTGTAAAAGGAATTAGGACAATTCCAGTCATTTGGAATGGCTCAGGTTCATTTTATCTGGCTGAACCGGAAATCGATATGTATTCAGATTATCTGACGACTGAATTCCATGCGCCGAATTACCTGGATGGGATTATAAGGGCAAAATGGATGCAGTCGCGTAAAATGGGTTTTATTATGAGCACGACGAGTGAGATCGGGAGCTGGGGCGACTGGACGATGGTTCCGGAAATAATTCTGAAATCCGTTGTCTGCACAATAGCAGCCCATGGAGGCGGGATATTCATTGATCACACACCCTATCCTTACGGAGAATTTGCAAACAGTCAGATTAAATGCATAGCAGATAATACCAAAAAAAGTTATGACTACCTTAAGAGCTTTGAAAAATTTCTAAGGAATTCAGAATCAGCAGCCGATACCGCCGTGGTAATGCCAATAAGCACCAAACGGTTTTATAGCAACGGATTTAACAGCGGCAGTATGATGAATTTTACAGCTTCTTTAAAAGGCGCTGTTAAAATGATGATGGAATCCGGCATTCCCTTTGATGTAGCGGATGAAATGACGCTTAAAAAAGAACCTGGCCGGTATAAGCTGCTTGTAATTCCATGTGCGTCATATATTGATGATGATTTTGCCGGATGGCTAAACGATT
>JAUVJE010000042.1 GCA_030592355.1 Clostridia bacterium | reverse complement strand
TAATATTTTCATACCCTTGCAGACTTTTGCATAATCCAATTTATCCGGCTGAACTGACAGTTACAACTGAGTTATAGCACCCTTACGAACTTTAACATGGTACAATGCCGACACACTGTTTTTTGCTGCGTTCCCTATATGTTTGATTTCATGTATAATTATTTATACATTAGAAGCTCCGGAGGATTCATGAATAAGAAACAAAGGGTCATAAACTCACTCAATCATAAAGAATCTGACATCATCCCTTATGAAATAGGCTTTACCATTCCTCTTCGGAAGAAATTGGCAAAATATTTCGGCGACCCGGATTTTGAATCTAAAATCGACAATCACATTAAAACAATCGGTTATGCAAAGGCACATAAGGAAATTGAAGGTAAACCTGAGCATTATATCGATATGTGGGGAGTTATTTGGAACAGGAGCGGCCCTGATAAAGACATCGGCGTGGTGGAAAACCAGATTCTTAAAGGACTTGACGCAACTGAATTTGATTATCCGGCAATAAATTTTGATGAACTTGGTGTCAGGTTGGAGCAATTCATATCTGAAAATAAAGACACATTTAATATATTTAGCATAGGATTTTCACTTTTTGAAAGAGCCTGGACTCTGCGGGGTATGGAAAATCTGCTGATAGACATGATAATGAATCCTGATTTTGTTCACAGATTATTGGACAGGATATGCGATTTCAATGTAAAGCTGGTGGAATTTGCCGTTCAGTATGATATTGACGGCATCTACTTTGGCGACGACTGGGGTCAGCAGAGAGGTCTCATCATGGGGCCTGCCATGTGGCGTGAATTTATCAAACCACGGCTCAAACGAGCTTATTCATCGGTCAGGAACGGCGGCAAATATGTGTTTCAGCATTCATGCGGCGATATCGGAGAAATATTTTCGGATGTAATTGAGTGCGGTTTACACTGCTACCAGACCTTTCAACCGGAGATTTATAATATTGAAAATGTAAAGGCTGAGTTCGGAAACGACCTGTCTTTCTGGGGTGCCATAAGCACACAGGGAATGCTGCCTTTTGAAACGCCTGACGGAGTTCGGAGAGAAACTTCCAGAATTATGCAGGTTTTAGGTAAAGGCGGAGGATATATTGCTTCACCCACCCACGGTGTTCCATATGATGTTCCGGAAGAAAATATTGAAGCGCTGTTGGATGTTTTCAGAAACCAGAATAAATATTTTAAGTTATGAAAGGATACCTAAATGGCAATCAGCGATAAGAATTTCAACAAAATGACTGATATTGAAGTAATAACAATGGCAAGGCAGGGCAATGACGAAGCTATGGATTTTATTCTGCACAAATACCGTTATCTTGCCAAAGCAAAGTCAAGGGCTTATTTTCTGGTGGGCGCTGAGCATGAGGATCTGATTCAGGAGGGTATGATAGGCCTATATAAAGCTGTAAAGGATTATAACCCCTCGAAGACTCCCTTGTTTTTTGCATTTGCGGAACTGTGCATAACCAGGCAGATTCTTACAGCGGTAAAAACAGCTACACGGCAGAAACATCAGCCTTTAAATTCTTATATCTCGCTCAATAAACCCATAAAGGGCGAAGAAGAACGCACGTTGGCGGACATCCTCTATCTTTACAGCAACAGAAATCCCGAAGAATTGGTTATAAGCAAGGAAAACACCATCAACCTCATGCAATTGATTAGTGATAATCTCAGTAAAATGGAAAACGAGGTTCTGACTTTATATCTCAAAGGCGAGGATTATATGCAAATTTCCAAATTGCTGGACAAACCACCTAAATCAATCGACAATGCGCTTCAGAGGATTAAAAGAAAAATATCGAATATAGCAGGAAACATCCGCTGAAAAAAATATAGACTTACAATATTGATTGTGTTAAAATACAAATCGCGAATTGCGCCGCTATAGCTCAGTAGGTAGAGCACTTCCATGGTAAGGAAGGGGTCATCGGTTCGAATCCGATTAGCGGCTCCACACAAACCCATATTATGTGGGTTTTTGTATATCAAGCTTAATCTGCATTTGGCAACCGGAAATTATCTGAAACAAATTAGAGAAGCATTTGATGCCAGGGAGAGCTTTTTAAGTATAATCCTTAAATAGACAGAAAAACAATAAAGCCTGATATTAATCTTTATCAGGCTCTTTTATGTGCTTTGATTACTTGTTTAGCCAATCAATTCAGCAAGTCTTTTTTTATCAAACCCAATAATAATTTCGCCGTCGAAATCTATAACAGGCACTCCGCGCTGTCCGGATCTTTTTATCATATTCATAGCCTGCTCGCGGTCTATTGACACATCTACATCCAAAAACGAAACCTCATTCTTTTTCAGATATCTCTTTACCATGGTGCAAAATGGACACGTAGGTGTTGAATAAACTTTTACTGACATTTCATTTCCTCCTCTTATACTTTCAGTGAATACACTTCTCTGTAAATATAGCGGCAACCGCCCCGCTGCTGCATTTGAAATTTGTCTTACCGACATCTTCCGGCATCGGCCCCTGCATATAGCCACGGAATACTTGCCGTCATATCTTAGCCATTTACTATATACCCACATTCCAATCCTATCGAACAACCGAATCTTATTAATGATTATCCGGTATTAATAATATTTTATAATACCCAATCAACGCCCTGTTTAATTCGCCATTCCGCAAATTTTTATCTGGGGGTAAATTTACGATGGTAGTGTCCTTGATATATGGTTATAATAAGATTAGCTGAATTGAGGGAGCAAATATGAACACTTTTGTATTTTTCGATGATTTTATGATTAACTCAAAACGCGGCGTCAGAAGACGAATTTTTAAGCCGGTGAAATCGGGAAGTTTTGAAAAACCGGGAATAACCGCCGGCTCGTCCGTTGTCTATCTTCCCGAAATAAAAAAATATTATCTGTTTTACGCTTTTCTGCCAAATAGGAGCAGAGACTGGGACCGTACAGCTCATTATGCAGTAAGCGACGACGGTATTAATTTCACTGCTGCCGGCAAAGTGCCTTCAGTGAAAAAAACCGGTTCTTATGTCGTTTACCGGGATAATTTTACTGACAATCCAAATGAGCGCTATAAATGCGTGATTATGAAAGTTAATGAAAACGACACCAGTAAAGGACGCGGCTATGTGGCAGTCAGCACCGATGCCCTAAACTGGAATACTGATACTGAATATAAAGTCAGCGAACATGCATCAGATACTTCTAATAACATTTTTTACAATTCTGTGCTTGGCAAATACCAGATTATCTGCCGCGGCGCCCATGTTGACCGCAGAATAACCACCCTTTTTTCAGAGGATCTGAAAAACTGGACCGACCCTCAGGTAATCCTTTCGCCAAATCCATTTGATATTGAATATACGCAATACTACGGCATGACCGTATATCCCGAAAACGGTTATTTCATTGGTTTTCTACAACTATACTACACAGATGAGGATGACACGGTTTGGACTAAAATGGCCGGCAAAGTAGATTCGGCTCTTACCTACAGTTATGACGGAATCATATGGAACAGAGCCGCGCGGGAACCAATGGTGGACCGCCCGATGCCCCCGGATTTTGGGTTTACCACCATTTATTTCTCAAATATGAATGAATCACCCGACGGCAGGGAATGGATACTGACCGCAGGCGGAGGCAGAACCGATCATGGCTGGGGATTTAAGCCTGCTTATCCGGATTCAGAATTATCTGATTATGTAAAAGAAAACGGCAATAACCAGATAATGTTCTATAAAATTAGAAAACATGGTTTTGCAGGGATGGAATCATATGGTTTAAAGGCTAAGCTGCAAATGAAAAGAATGAGATTGGACGGAGTCAATTTATCTTTCAATTTATGTTCGCCGACAGGAACGGTACGCTATAGAATTCTGAATCCTGATACGAGGATTCCATACGAGGGTTTTGATTATGATGATTGCTCACCATTCACAGGCGATGATATTGCTGTAATTCCACAATGGAAAAATAAATCTTTGAAAGATCTGACAGGCAAATTTATAATGATTGAACTTGAAATGCACACAGCAATACTATTCTCAATAAGTGGTGATTTGATTCCCGCACACGGGATTCAACCCGAGCCCATGCTTGGAATACCAAAACCGGTAGAATAAGGAGTATTTAATGAAAATTGAACTTGGCAAGGAAAAATTATTATCACAGGCTCCCGCTGAAATCCGCGACTGGGGACCATGGCAGTTTCCCCGTGTATTTGACGGCGGAGATAGACTATATCTTAAATTCCATATATCCGCAGACAGCGCAAAATCATATGGAGCTCCCGAAAAATGGATTTACTCTGATGACAAAGGAAAGACATGGGCGGAATGTACAATCGGCGGGCTTGTGCTTGAAAACGGCGATTTGGTTAAACCCTATCGTCCAAAAGCCATTCCTGAAGAGGAAATAAACTTGCCGGAGGTAATCGGTACGTTTACAGGCTACGGTATTATAAGAAATTATTATGACCCCAAAAACATCGACCCGGAATTCAAGCATTGGTATATTCAACGCAAAAAACCCGGCAAAAAATGGGAACTCGAAGAAATTTCCATCAATCTCCCCGGTTATACAATGAATACCTCAGAGGGTGTTTTTCCACTGGCTTTTCTCCACCAACTTAAGATAGGACCGGAAAACTCTGTATGGACATTTCTCTATAAACACTATATTGAAAACGGAAAAATTTCTGATTACGGAGCATCCTGGTTTCATAAAAGCACGGATAACGGCAAGACTTTTGAATTTGTCAGCAGAGTTCCCTACGAATTTGATTTGGAAAAAGACCCCGCAGCTGATAAACGTTATGGTTTCAGTGAGCCGCACATGTGCTTTATCGACGAGAACCGCGCTTTTGCACTCCACAGGACTACAGACGGAACAGGAATTGGCCCCATGTATATCACCTGGACGGAAGACGGCGCCAGGACATGGACAAAACCCGAATATTTTGACGACAATGGCGTATGGCCTCAGACCGTGAAACTGGATAACGGAGTTATACTTGCAGGTTACGGACGTCCCGGGCTTTTTCTGCGGCCATATTATAAAGGCGAATGGCTCGCTAGAATTGCTGTAGTAGAACCATTGGAATATCAAAAAGACACATGTTCCTATTGCGCCCTGACGAAAATCAGTGCTGATACGGCTTTGATTTTTTATTCTGACTTTAACTATCCCGATGAAAACGGCATCCCCAGAAAAAGCATAATGGTAAGAGAAGTGAAGGTGACGCCCTAATGCCTTTTGACGGCGTAACAGTAAGGGCTGTCGCCCTTGAATTGAAAAATGCAATATGCGAATCCCGAATTGATAAAATCTACATGCCTGAAAAGGATGAGGTTGTTATAATCATGCGCAATTACAAAGGGAACCACAAACTGAGAATCTCCATGAATTCAGCTTATCCGGGAATTTATCTCACAAAAGCAACCAAGAAAAACCCACCGGTACCACCGAATTTTTGTATGTTTCTTAGAAAACATATAGCAGGCGGGATAATCAGAGACGTCATATCCTATGAATATGAAAGATATCTCGCGCTTTCAATTGAATCGCGAAATGAACTGGGCGATATGCAGAATAAACTGCTCATAGTTGAATTAACGGGGAGAAACTGCAATCTTGTCCTTTTGAATGCATCTGGTAAAATACTTGATTCCTTCAGACATGTGGATTCTTCAATGAGCAGTGTTCGCGAAGTTATGCCCGCAAGAAATTATGTTTTCTTGCCTCCTCAAAATAAAATCTCACCGGAAAACATCTCGATTAAAAACATAACATCAGTTGAAGATGTTTCATTGGAAAAAGCTTTGCTTCTTGCTATCAGGGGCTTCTCCCCTGTATTGTGCAGGGAAGTTTGCCACAGGAGTTCGCTTGATTCCGGTAAAACTATTGATTTCCTGACCGATGATGAAAAATCAAGATTATCAGATTCACTGAATGAAATGTCCTTCGACATACGAAAAGGCAGTTTTGAACCCTGTGTCGCGCTAAATGACGAAGGTTTTCCAATTGATTTCCACGGGCTGCAGCTAACACAGTATCCAGTACTCAAGTCCTTCACGGGAATTAACAGCGCTCTTGATTACTATTTCTCAAATAAAGGCGAAAGAGCACGCCTTGGACTTAGAAAGACAGACCTCGTGAAAGCTGTGTCCAGAAATATCAAGCGTTGTAAAAAAAAGATATCCATTCATGTCGGAACAGTTGAAAACGCAGATTCTGCAGAGAAATTTCAGCTCAGCGGCGAATTGATAACCGCCAATATGCATGTTATTGAACCAAATGCTGAAAAAGTAAATCTTCTAAATTATTATACAGGTGAAATAGCAACTATAAAACTCGACCCCAACAAAGATGCTGCGCAAAATGCCCAGAAATATTTTAAAAAATATAAAAAGGCTAAAAGCGCTATTGTCAATTCCAAAATTCAACTTAAAACCGCACAGAATGAGTTGGCTTATCTTGAAAGCGTTGAACATACCCTTGCAATTGCTTCTACACCTGAAGATGTGGACGAAATCCGACGTGAACTGGCCGCACAGGATTATGTGAAGAAAAAACATCAAAAGTATAAGAAAAAAGAAGCTGAGCTTAAATTCAACCCGATTAAATATATATCTTCGGAAGGTTATGAGATTTTCGCAGGTAGAAATAATGTTGAAAATGACTATCTTACATTCAAATTTGCAAACAAAAGGGATTTATGGCTCCATGTCAAGGGAATTCCAGGCTCTCATATTATTATTCGCAAGAAGGATAAAAAGGAGGAGCTCTTCCCTGATCAAACCATCAGCGAAGCTGCTGTTATTGCCGCTTACCACAGCAGGGCAAAAAACAGCGGGCAGGTGGCCGTTGATTACTCGGAAGTGAAGAATATTAAAAAACCCGGCAATTCACAACCGGGCATGGTAAATTATTTTATTTATTACAGCGCATATGCCACTGCTGACGAAGCTCTTTTATCCAGTTTATCCGTCAAATAATTTTATCTTCGGTGCTTTGAGGCTTTTTCCTGAATTTTATACCGCTTGTAATTGCCTGCGTGGGACATACGGGTATGCACTCGCCGCATCTGATGCATTCGGCAGATGTCGGGTTCTTGTAAATTTCTATATCCAGCTTGCACTGCTCCTGACACCTGCCGCAGCTTGTGCACAAATCTGTATCAATTTCCATCTGGTAGAGCGAAATTTTATTCAGCCATCCGTATATCGCACCAAGCGGGCATAAAATTCTGCAGAAAGGTCTGAAAATTATCATTGAGCTGATAACAACTGCAAGGGCGATGCTTACTTTAAGGAAAAACAGCCATCCGACTCCAAGCAATAGGCTTGAATCCGCCAATATCAGAGGCAATGCCGCTTCAATAGTTCCGGCAGGACATATATATTTGCAAAAAGCAGGACTTCCGTATCCGGCTATATTGGTCACAAAAAGAGGAAGTATTATTACAAATACAGCGAGCACAACATATTTTATCCATCTGAGTTTTTGCAGATTGCCTTTCAATTTGACTTTTTTAATTGGTATTTTGTATAGTAATTCCTGGAGTAGGCCAAATGGGCACAACCATCCGCATATCCAGCGGCCCAGCAACCCTCCGAACAACAAGATCAGCCCTGAGACATAAAATGAAATTTTGTATTTATAACTTCCAAGAACTGCCTGTAAAGAACCTATGGGACAAGAACCAAGGGCTCCTGGGCATGAATAGCAATTAAGGCCGGGCACACATATATTTTTAAACTTGCCTTTATAAATAGTTCCTTTTAAAAAGCCCTGTATATTTGCATTTGTGATTATAGCGGAGAAAGCCTGTACGATTTTTCTTTTCATAACAGCCACCCGATGCCTATGCACTCAAGGCATATTCTGATAGCCTTGTTGAATACATCCACCGCTTCTTCTCTGAAAATGCCGAATATAATCATACCAACAGCAATTATTATTATTGACATCCCATAGATTGTTTTTCTCTTCATATTATTATATTCCAAACCTTCATCCATACATCCCAGGGATGTGTGGATGATAATTATAATTCAAAGTACTCTGCGGCAATTTTATCGATAGCCGGCAGAGATCTTTTTATTGTATCTAAACTGATGCAGAAACTCATTCTAAAATATCCGGGTCTTCCAAATCCCCTCCCCGGAACAACCAAAACATTGTATTTTTGAGCGGTTGCAACAAATTCCAACTCATCTTCTACAGGTGATTTCACAAACAGGTAAAATGCCCCGTCAGGTTTTTGGCATTCGAATCCTAATGATATTAAGTGATCGTAAAGAATATCCCGTCTTTCTTTGTAGATATCTGAATCTATTGATGCATTTATTGCCTTTTCCACTACTCTCTGGGCAAATGCCGGTGCATTTACGAAGCCAAGCGTTCTGTTGTTGAAAATTATTGCCGCCATTAGTTTGTCACAATTTTCTATTCTGGGACTTGCAGCGATGTAACCTATCCGCTCACCGGGCAGCGCCAGGGATTTACTGTATGAATTTATAACTATGGCTTTCTCGAATATGTTAAAAACCACGGGCAGCTCATCTATGTCATATATAATTTCATTATATGGTTCATCGCTTATCAACAATATGTCGATTCCCAGTTCCTTTTCCTTTTCGCCTATAACTTCAGCCATATCCATGAGAGTTTTTTTACCATATATTACACCGGTCGGATTATTGGGCGAATTAATTAAGACTGCTTTTGTTTTTGCGGATATAGCCGCTTTAAAAGATTCTACATCCATTTGAAAATCACTTTTCGTCTCTACGACAATGGGTACGCCGCTGGAATTTTCTACATAGAATTTATATTCTGCAAAATAGGGTGCAAAGATTATTACTTCTTCACCAGGGTTTAATATGGATCTAAAAACCACATTAAGACCCGCAGCGGCACCGCAAACCATACAGATGTTTGCTGATGGTATAGCCGTTTTATACATAGCAGACAATTTCTCCGCAATTGCTTCTTTAACAAAAGGATATCCTGCATTCGGCATGTAGCGGTGGGTCCCCGGTGATTTATCTGCTGCGATTTCGTTGATGGCCCGAACAACTTCAGCAGGAGGCTCCACCTCTGGGTTTCCAATGCTGAAATCATAAACATTTTCTGCACCGTAGATTTCTGTAAGCTTATTGCCTTGCTCGAACATGGCGCGTATCCATGAAGATTTTTTTAAATTTTTCATTGTCTTTTCAGAAAACATAATTACCCCCGGAGCTTTTCAGAGAATTATATCACAAAACCACATATCCCTATTCATTTTCTTATCCGCATCCCATCTGGGAAAATGTCCCCGGGGACAAACGTATCAAAAAAAGAAAATTGCCCCTGGGGACTTTTTTCCGTTTAGGATGGTTTGTGGATTTCAAATACGAGCAGGCATCCCCCTGTCAGAGATATTCGGGCTTGGTCTTTGGTTATTTCGTTGCTTATGCCTGTCGTCCATTTAAGGTCCGCACTTTGGTTGATAAGCGGATATTTAAAGCCTTCCAGTGTTATGCCTTTGGTTTTATCTGATAAAGACAGAATGGAAATTGTTGTTCCCTTTTTGTTTAAAAAAATTGTTTCAGAGGTGCACAGCGTTATTGTATTCTCATCGTCGACTATTTTTCCTAAAGCTCCATTATCATTAATAAATAACAAAAGCCTTGTATTCGCCATTGCATGATCGCTTCGAAGGCCCGTTGCACAAAGAATTATAATTAAATCCGCACCTGCTTCAAGCGCTCTGATAACTGCAAGATGCGTGTCTGTATAATCTTTTTCAGCCGGAGAAATAATAATCTTTGATTTTTTAATTCGTGAAAGACCGGAGGAATCCACGGAATCCATATCGCCTACCACAATGTCCGGAACAATACCATACATAACGGCATAATCCGCACCTTTGTCCGCACAAATAATTAAATCCGCATCCTTTATATGGTAATCAACCCTTTCTCGCGAAACCGGCTGCCCTCCGGATATGACCACAGCCTTCATCAGTCGGTCATCTCCCTCATTTTTTTTATTGTTTTTGCCGGATTTTTTGATTTATAAATACTCGAACCTGCAACTATCACATTGGCCCCCGCAGCTACAACCTCACTGATATTGTCAAGCGTTATTCCACCATCCACTTCAATATCCAGACCTGGATTCATCGCATCAGCCATTTTTCTGAGACTTCGTATCTTTTCAGTACAGAACTTTATATATTTCTGCCCGCCAAAACCAGGATTTACACTCATAATGAGCACCATATCTAAATCCGGCAGTACATATTTCAAGGTATCTATGTCAGTTGCGGGATTTAGTGAAACAGCTGCCTTCGCCCCAAGAGATTTAATATACTGTATGTTTCTTTCCAGATGAACGGTAGCTTCCTGATGTATGCAAACAATATCCGCACCCGCATCAATGAAAGATTTGATATGTTTATCAGGTTCAACTATCATCAAGTGCACATCCAAAACCATATTTGTTATTTTTCTGACTGCCAAAACCACAGGTGGTCCTACTGTAATATTCGGGACAAACCTTCCGTCCATAACATCAATATGAACATAGTCGGCCCCGGCCTCTTCAATCATCCTGACTTCTTCTCCCAGTCTGGAAAAATCCGAAGCCAGTATAGACGGTGCTATTTTAATCATTAATATCCCCTTCTTTTTGTCTTTGCTTCTTTCGCCTGTATATATATTTTAACATATCTTTTGTGTCTTGATTGCGAAATTACTCCATCGGCAGCAGCTGACTTAACCGCGCAGTCGGGTTCGTTTAGGTGCATGCATCCGCTAAAACGACAGTCCTGTGCAAATTCTGCAAACTCACGATAAAGGTTCTTTATATCATCAGGCTCTATCAGCCCTGCGTCGAGATTCGAAAATCCGGGGGTATCGACTAAATATCCGCCTGATGTTTCTACGAACTGCGCATGTCGCGTTGTGTGTTTTCCCCTGCCGATTTTTCTACTTATTTCGCCTGTTTCCATAATATTACCACCTATGAATTGGTTAAGTATGGTAGATTTACCAACGCCCGACTGGCCTGCAAAGATACAAACCTTACCCCTGATATCTTTTTCAATCCGGTCAATTCCCCTGCCTTCTTTTGCTTCCATTACAATAACTTCATATCCGGCTGCTTCAAATTGATCCAAAACAGTAGAAATCTCATTTTTATCATCTAAATCTGCTTTATTTATGCATATTACAGATTCAATGTTTTTGCTTTCAAATATACACAGAAGCTTGTCCACAAGCAGAAGGTCAGGCTTGGGACTGTCTATCGATATTATTATAAATGCAAGATCTACATTTGCGACCGCCGGTCTGGACAGCTTGTTTTTCCTTGTATGGATTGAGGCTAGATATCCTTCCATGTCTTTTTCATCAGTAATAGTGAAATCCACATGGTCTCCGGGTAATGGTTTTATTCCGGATTTCCGGAACAGCCCCCTGGCCCGGCAAAAATATATTCCGGCGCTGCACTTGACACTATACAGACCGCCTACACCTTTTAGAATGATTCCTTCGGGCAATCAACAACTCCTTGAATTTTTATTTCAATATAAAATTTATCCGCTTGGAGATTCACTGCTTCCTGAACCTCCGGCATCATCTTCTTCGGCAGACTCAGGCGGAATCTCAATCATCTGAACGCCTTCGGTGCCTACATAATCCTCAAAATACAGAATTGCGTTAAAATTTTGTATGTTATTTATCAGTAAATTAATACTTGTCGCTCCGTTTTCCGGTATTTCCACATAAACACTGATTGGAAAAGACATTTTCATATGACTCTGCGAGTATGCTATAGATGTAATTCCCGTATTACTGGGCGTAGCCTCCAGAACTACTTTCATTGGTTCAGCCTGCATTTCTAAGTCAACAGGATTAATTTCATATGGCACCAGAAGTTTATTGACCGGAACACTAAACTTGATGTCAATTTTCGTGCCTTCGGAGACAATCTCCCCATACGAAGGTCTATATTCAATAACCGTCGCAAGCTCACCGGGTTCATTCGGTATATAACTTCCCATCTGTAATTTCATGCTGAAAAGTAATGTTTTAACTTGCTTTTTGGTCAAACCTATTAAATCAGGAACTGTTACCTCATCCAGTTCGGGGCCAAGACTGATGTATACCGATATGTCATCACCTGGATTCGCCGTCGTTCCTTCTTCCGGATCGGTTCTTATTACCTGTCCCGTGGGCATTGTTTCATTAAAAATCTCGATTTTTACGGGATTTAACCCTAAATCTTTTAGTTTAGGTTCCGCCAATCTATACTCAAGCCCCAGCAATATAGGTATGTCTATTTCTTCGGCACCGAGACTTACATTGAATCTGATTTTATTAATTGCGAGTTCTTTAAAAACAATTCCCTGTTCCTTATCCTGAGCTACAATTGTGCCCGCCGCAATATCTTCTCTGTAAACATCATGTTTTTCAACGATAATCCTGAATTCGCTTTCAAGTTTCTGTTTAACTTCTTCATATTTGAGTCCTCTGTAATCCTCAATAACATATGTTTCAGGTTCCGGAATCATTGTAGTCATCAACTCAGTAATGCCGAAGTATGCCAGTAAAATAATTAGGGCAGTTGCCGATAAAACCGCCAGTGTAGTTGAAAGGATGTGTCTTTTCTTATATTTGATCAAGGGCACATCATACTCCTCTCTTTTATCTTTTGTGCCGGTAACAGGGGTAAAATCCCTTGTCATATCCATCTCATTTACTGCATTTTCCGTGCCGTTCAGAAAATCCATGCTCAAATCAAATTCGGACGGGAGTTCTTTTCCTGCAACCAGGGCTTCCATTTCCAAAAGCATTTCCTTTGCAGACTGATAACGATCGTCGGGGCTCTTTGCCATTGCCCTTACTACGACCTTATTAACATTGTCCGGTATATCTGTATTAAGAACATTGGGTTCTACCAATTTCTCCTGAAGATGTTTTACCGCAACCACCACTGGTGTTTCTCCGTCAAAGGGAGGTCTGCCGGTAAGCATCTCGTACATAACTGCCCCAAGGGAATACAAATCCGCCCTGGCGTCCACATATCCGCCCCTTGCCTGTTCCGGAGAAAAATAGTGCACGGAACCTACAGTCTTGCCGCTTAGGGTAAATGTTCTTGCCGTAACAGCCTTTGCTATTCCAAAATCCGCTACTTTGGCCACTCCGTCCTTTGACAGCAGAACATTATGAGGTTTGATATCCCTGTGTACAATTCCGTTCTTGTGTGCGTGAACAAGAGCTCTTGCTATCTGTATGGAAATAGAAAATGCTTCTTCATATTTTAATTTTTTAATACGCTTTACATAATCACTAAGTATGACACCCTCAATTAGCTCCATTACTATAAAGTGCATGTCGCGGTCTACACCAACATCAAAAACAGCAACAATATTGCTGTGTGAAAGCTTTGCAACAGCCTGGGCTTCATTATGAAACCTTTCTACAAATTCTTCGTCGTCAAGATATTCTTCTTTAAGGATTTTGACAGCCACCGTACGGTCGAGTTTATTATCATTAGCCTTATATACATGACCCATCCCGCCTGAACCTATTAATTCAAGTAATTCATATCTATCGTTGAGAATGGTTTTCTCCATTAATTCCTCCGGTTAATCATTTTTATAAAGCAACTGCACGGTAACATTATCCATGCCGCCGCGCCCGTTTGCCTTTGCTATCATCTTTTCCACTGCTTCGGCCGGATTAGATGATTCACCTATCATAACAGCTATTTCCCAGTCTTCAACTGCATTTGTCAATCCATCGGTACAAAGCAATATGTAATCTCCATTTATCAAATCAAACGTATCTGTGTCTACATTAATATCCCTGTCAAGGCCCAGTGCCCTCGTTATAATAT
>JAUVJE010000021.1 GCA_030592355.1 Clostridia bacterium | reverse complement strand
GAGTAACATCTTTTATAAGAGTTATTTCTAATCCTGCAGTCTGCAGTGCCCTAATAGCCGCTTCTCTACCCGCTCCCGGGCCTTTAACATACACTTCAACGGTTTTCAGTCCATGTTCCATAGCAGCTTTAGCAGCCGTTTCAGCAGCGCTCTGAGCAGCAAATGGAGTGTTTTTTCTTGAACCTCTAAAACCGAGTCCGCCGGCACTTGCCCATGACAGGGCGTTGCCCTTAGTATCCGTAAGCGTAACTATGGTGTTGTTGAAGCTTGAACGAATGTGTGCTGCGCCATGTTCTATGTTTTTTTTCTCTCTTCTTTTTCTGGATCTCTTCGGTGCCATATCCGTTTAACCTCCTATTTCTTTTTACCGCCAACAGTCCTTTTACTGGGACCTTTTCTTGTTCTGGCGTTGTTTTTTGTGTTTTGACCTCTTACAGGCAGGCCCATTCTGTGCCTTCTCCCCCTGTAACTGCCAATTTCAATGAGCCTTTTTATATTAAGAGCTGTATCTCTTCTGAGATCTCCCTCTACAATATGGTCATTTTCAATGGCGTTTCTCAGGTCCGCTACCTCACTTTCGGTAAGGTCTTTTACTCGGGTGTCAGGACTGACACCGGTTTTTTCCAATATTTTCTGAGATTTGGTTCTTCCAATACCAAATATATAAGTCAACCCTATCTCAACTCTTTTTTCTCTGGGTAAATCTACCCCGGCAATACGAGCCATTAATCACTGCACCTCCATACTTTTTCGCGTTTCATGATTATTATTTCATCACCCCGGGCATAGTCCCGCTATGCAGCCGCCCCGATGGTGTTTCAAACAGTACTAACCCTGTCTCTGCTTATGTCTGGGATTTTCACAAATCACCATGACTTTCCCTTTTCTCTTTATTATCTTGCACTTATCGCAAATCTTTTTAACTGATGGCTTAACTTTCATTAGCTTCTCCTTTATCTGCCTCTCCAGGTTATTCTTCCTTTTGTCAGGTCGTACGGGGACATTTCCACTTTTACTTTGTCTCCCGGCAGAATCCTAATATAGTGCATCCTTAGTTTGCCGGATATATGTGCCAGTATCACATGCTTGTTGGTCAGTTCGACCCTGAACAAAGCGTTTGGCAATGCTTCTTTTACTACGCCTTCAACTTCAATTACATCTTTAGCCAAAGCTATTCCTCCCTTAAAAGTTTCTCATTCAGGTCAAGCATCTTTATTCCCTTGTAGATTTCAGAGTTCTGGAGCAACTTTCCCTCTTTTAGCTTGAGAGCTAATTTTTCCAGTACCTCTCCGGTTAAATCAAGGTGCCTGAGTTTTTTCCTTTTCGGATTTTCAACCCTTCTTAAGTTTCCATCCGCTATATATACACAGCTGTTTTCTTTATCAACAGACAGTATCATAAATTTTTTGCCTTTATCCCTTCCAGCTTTTGACAAAACCACGTGTCCGGGACCAATGTCCAATACTTTCACCTCCGGTTATAAAGTCTCAAGAGACTTCAATACATCCACTATTGACTCAGTTACCATATCCGGCAAAGGAATTCCGTCAATATCAATCAGGATACCTGCCTTCCTATAGTAATCAATAATGGGACTGGTTTTTTCATGGTATTCCTTAAGGCGTTTTCTAACAGTTTCTTGTTTATCGTCATCCCTTACATAGAGTTTATTTCCGCATTTATCGCAGATTCCCTTTTTTTTAGGAGTCTTGTAATCCACATGATAGGTTTCTCCGCATCTGCATACGCTTCTGCCTGACAACCTGTGAATAACATCTGCATCCGGCACTTTTATATTAAGCGCCGCATCGGCTTTAACACCCATCCGGGAAAGAACGCTATCCAACATTTCGGCCTGGGCTGTCGTGCGGGGATATCCATCAAGGATGAATCCCTTGCTACAGTCAGCTTTTGACATCCTGTCCTCTACTATACCATTGGTTACCTTATCAGGAACCAGTAAACCTTTGTCAATGTACTCTTTTGCCTTTCGGCCAAGTTCCGTTCCTTCTTTAACATTCTTTCTGAATATATCTCCGGTGGATATGTGGGGTATGCCGCGCATATCCGATATTCTGCCGGCCTGCGTGCCCTTTCCGCTTCCCGGGGCTCCGAGTAAAATTAAAATCATCTTACCATACCTGCATTCTTTTCTTTTTACTACTAATCCAGGAATCCTTTGTAATGCCTCATGAGCATTTGGGATTCTATCTGTTTTACCGTATCAAGCGCAACACCTACTACGATGAGCAAAGCCGTTCCTCCGAACCATATATTGATTCCAAATGCCACTCCGAGTATCTGAGGAAAAACAGCAACTGCCGCGAGGAAAAATCCTCCGAACCAAGTAATTCTGTTCAATACTTTCGCAATATAGTCAGCCGTAGGTTTGCCTGGTCTTATCCCGGGGATAAAACCACCGTTTTTCTTCATGTTGTTTGCTACTTCAACGGGGTTGAACTGAATGATAGTATAGAAGAAAGCGAAGAATATTATAAGCATTGCCATTATTGTCATGTGAACCAAGGTTCCCTGCTGTTGTAATGCCAATAGAATTTTATTCTCTGTATCAGGTACCGCCAACCCAATTATTATAGATGGCAGCGTCGTAATGGATGTAGCGAAGATAATAGGTATAACGCCGGCCATGTTGACCTTCATAGGAAGATGCGTGCTTTGTCCGCCGTACATCTTTCTGCCTACAACTCTTTTCGCATACTGCACCGGTATTCTTCTTTCAGCCTGTGTGACATATATAACCCCTACAACCGATACTAAAAATACCGCCGCTATAGCTGCTATGGCAAGTATTCCGACTATTCCGTTTCCAAGTGTTCCTGCTTTATAATATGCCCAAATCTGAGCAACTCCCTGAGGAGCCCTTGCAATTATACCTGCGAAGATAATAAGGGAAATACCATTTCCAATGCCGTATTCCGTAATATTTTCACCCAACCACATAATAAACGCAGTACCCGCTGTGAACGACAGTGTTATTAGGAAAAAGGAAATAACTGATCCTCCGTCATATACAGCATTGTAACTGCCGAGGCTGATGTATAGCATCGCAGCCTGGAAAAATCCCAGTGCTACTGCCAGATATCTTACTATCTGCTGTATTTTCTTTCTTCCCTCTGTGCCTTCTTTTTGCATTCTTTCAAGTGCGGGAATAGCTACAGTGAGGAGGTTCATAATGATTGACGCATTAATATAAGGAGTAATGTTCATAGCGAACAGTGACGCCCTGCTGAAAGCACCGCCGGAAAAAGTATCCATAAAGCCAAACAACTGGTTTCCTTCAGTCATTGCTGCAAATGCTTCCTGTATAAGACCCGGAACAGGAAGATGGCTGCCTAATCTGTAAATCAGGAGCAATCCTACGGTTATAAGCAATTTCTTTTTTAAGTCTCCGATCTTCCAGGCATTTTTAATGGTCTCAAACATTTATACTACCTCAACCTTTCCTCCGGCTGCTTCAATCTTTTGTGCAGCAGATTTGGTGAATCTGGCTGCTTTTACGGTAAGTTTCTTTTTTAATTCTCCATTGCCCAGTATTACAATACCATCGAGTGTCTTTTTGATAATACCTGCTTCGAGCATTTTAGTTTCATCAACAATGGAGCCGCTTCTGAATTTATTCAGTGCTTCAAGGCTGACTTCAGCATAATTCTTTTTAAATCTATGATTAGTGAATCCCCTCTTGGGAATTCTTCTGTAAAGGGGCATCTGGCCGCCTTCAAATCCAATGCGGACTCCTCCGCCGGATCGTGAATTCTGGCCATCGCGTCCGCGGCCTGCCGTTTTTCCATTACCTGTTGCATGTCCGCGGCCTTTTCTTTTTGCTGTCTTTGTAGAGCCGGCAGCCGGCTTCAGTTCATTCAATTTCATTCTGCCGTCCTCCTTATTCTTCAACGGATAGAAGATGTGTAACTTTACGGATCATGCCTCTTATCTGTTCATTATCCTTTTGTTCCACACACTGTCCGATTTTTTTTAGTCCAAGTGCTTCAACGGTAGCCTTATGGACTTTCAGCGCACCGATGGTGCTCTTAACAAGTGTTATTTTCAGTGTTTTTTGTTTCTTAGCCACCTTAAAGCCTCCTATTCAGTAACGTCTTCAACAGGGATTCCCCTGTCCTTAGCAACATCAGCAACCGTCCTCATTTCTGAAAGACCCTGCAAAGTAGCCTTGACTATGTTAATTGCATTATTGGATCCAAGACATTTAGCCCTGACATCTTTAACGCCTGCAAGTTCAAGAACCGCTCTTACAGCTCCGCCTGCTATTACTCCCGTACCGGGGGCAGCAGGTTTTATAAGAACCCTAGCCGCACCGTATTTCCCGATGATTTCATGAGGAAGAGATGTGTCCACTATTGGAATCTTTATCATATTCCTTTTAGCGCTTTCAATGCCTTTTCTTATTGCATCGGGGATTTCAACCGCTTTGCCAAGTCCTGAGCCTACGTTGCCTTTTTCATCGCCTACTACTACGAGCGCGCTGAAACGAAAATTCCTGCCGCCCTTAACAACCTTTGTTACACGGCTGATCTTTACTACTTTTTCTTTTAATTCATCGGAACTTCTATCTCGGTTTTTGTCCCTGCCTTTATTTCTGTCTCTGTGTTGCAAAACCATACCCTCCCTATTAAAACTCAAGCCCTTCGGCTCTGGCAGCGTCCGCCAATTCTTTTATCCTGCCGTGGTAAATATAACCACCTCTGTCGAAAACTATGGTTTTAATTCCTTTTTCAACAGCTCTGCTGGCTATAAGTTTTCCTACTTCCTTAGCTGCCTCTTTGTTTCCTCCGCTTTTGATACTGCCTTTAACGGCTGCATCAACAGTTGATGCGGAAACAATGGTCGTACCTTTAGAATCATCTATAAGCTGTGCATATATATTCTTACTGCTCTTATATACATTGAGTCTCGGTCTCTCGGGAGTGCCGGAAATCTTTTTTCTGATTCTCATGTGTTTTTTCTTACGCAACTGGTTTTTATCATGTTTTTTTATCATATCATTACACTCCTTTCAATTATGCGCCGGTCTTGCCTTCTTTACGCCTGATTCTTTCACCGGCGTATTTGATACCTTTGCCTAGATAAGGTTCAGGTTTCTTCTTTGAGCGAATCGTTGCGGCAAATTCACCAACTGCCTGCTTATCATACCCGCTTACAATTATTTTAGTCTGGGTCGGTAATTCAATGGTTATTCCTTCGGGTGGGATCATTTCCACCGGATGGGAATAACCAAGGCTCAGTACGAGAGTCTTGCCCTGCAGCTGTGCTCTGTATCCGACACCGTTTATTTCAAGTTCTTTTTTAAAGCCTTCGCTTACACCAATAACCATATTGTTAATCAAACTTCTTGTAAGACCATGGAAAGCCTTATGCCTTTTTAAATCGCTTGGTCTTTTAATTACTATCTGGCCGTCTTCGATCTTAATCGTCATATCAGTACTAAATTTCTGGGTTAAAGCACCTTTTGGACCTTTCACTGTTACAGTGTTGCCGTCTTCAATTTTTATGTCAACGCCCTTTGGTATCTCTATGGGCATTTTCCCTATTCGTGACATTACTTCCTCCTTCTTGTTCTTGACATTGTGAGCCCTAGCTCTTTTCAGAAACTAAAAAGTATCTTCATTCTTACCAGACAAAGGCCATCACTTCGCCGCCAATGCCGGCTTTTCTTGCATCTTTGTCTGTAACAATACCTTTGGATGTGGAGATAATGGCCGTTCCCAGTCCCCCCAACACCTTTGGCACATCGCCTTTGCCCGCATAAACTCTAAGACCCGGTTTGCTGATTCTTTTTATACCTTTTATAGCATTCCTCTTATCGGAATTATACTTTAGCGTTACCCTTATGGTTCCCTGTACTTCACTTTCAATAACCTTGACCCCATTGATATAACCTTCTTTTAGAAGTATATCGGCAATGGCCTTTTTCAGGTTTGAAGCCGGGATATCTACTGTTTCATGCTTGGCTGAACCCGCATTTCTTATTCTCGTCAACATATCAGCAATTACATCTGAAATCTGCATATTGTTATCTCCTTCCCAAACCTTACCAGCTTGCTTTTTTTACTCCGGGTATCTGTCCTTTATAGGCCAGTTCCCTGAAACAAATCCTGCATACTCCGAATTTTCTGATATATGCATGGGGCCGCCCGCAAATTTTGCACCTATTATATTCACGTGTCTTATACTTCTGTTTGCGCTGTTGTTTTAAAATCATCGCTTTCTTAGCCACTATAATACCTCCTAATTATGCCTTCTTTAACGGCAAACCCATATAATCAAGTAATTCCTTGGCTTCTTCATCAGTATTAGCCGATGTAACGAAACACACATTCATACCTCTTATTGTATCCACATCATCATAAACGATTTCCGGGAATATAAGTTGTTCCTTCACCCCAACGGAATAGTTGCCTCTGCCATCAAATGAATCTGCTGAAACACCCCTGAAATCCCTAACCCTTGGAAGAGCTATATTCATGAACCTATCGGCGAATTCATACATTCTTTCGCCTCTGAGAGTTACTTTGCATCCGATTTTCATTCCTGCTCTCAGTTTAAAGTTCGCAATCGATTTCTTAGCAATGGTAACTATGGGTTTTTGTCCTGTGATTATTGTAAGGTCTTTAACCGCTGACTCAATGGCCTTTGGATTGTCCTTAGCATCACCAACACCCATGTTAACAACTATTTTTTCAAGCCTGGGAACCTGGTTTACATTTTTATACTTAAACTTCTCCATCATGGCCGGTATTACTTTTTCTTTATATGCATCTTTTAATCTTGCCATTTGGCACAACCTCCCTCCGGCTTACTTTGCCGCTTCTTTTATTACGTTTATTACCGTTCCGCACTTTTTGCATACCCTAACCTTGCGGCCGCTCTCTTCAACCTGTCTGAATGTCCTTGCCGGTTTTTTGCATTTACTGCAAATAAGCATTACATTGGACGCATTTATATATGCTTCCTGATGGATGATTCCACCGGGTTGATTCATATTTCTTGGCTTAACATGTTTTGTAGCCATGTTTACACCTTCAACCAGCACAGTTCCTTTATTAGGATTGACTTCAATCACCTTGCCATGTTTTCCTCTGTCTTTACCGCTTAGAACCGTTACATTATCGCCGGCTCTTACATGCATTTTTCTTACCATTATATACCGCCTCCCTTCTATAGCACTTCAGGTGCGAGGGATACTATTCTCATATAGTTTTTATCCCTGAGCTCCCTGGCTATGGGCCCGAAAATTCGGGTTCCCTGGGGTTCCTGGTCTTCTTTTATAATTACCGCTGCATTTTCATCAAATCTAATGTAGGATCCATCTGTTCGCCTGATTCCCTTTTTTGTTCTTACGATTACGCATCTGACGATTTCACCTTTTTTTACGGTTCCACCGGGTGCTGCAGTTCTGACGCTGCAAACTATTACGTCGCCGATATTCGCATATCTCCTGCGTGATCCGCCTAAAACTTTTATACAGGCAAGCTCTTTGGCTCCGGTATTGTCAGCTGATTTTAATACTGTCTGCATCTGAATCATGTGTGTTTCCTCCTCCCAAAGGGATTACTTCACTTTTTGTAAAACTTCAACCAAGCGCCATCTCTTATCTTTGCTTATCGGCCTGGTTTCCATTACTTTTACTTTATCGCCAATGTTGCATACATTGTCTTCATCGTGTGCTTTAAGCTTAAAGGTCCTCTTAATGATTTTGCTGTAAAGAGGATGTTTTACACTTGATACTATGGCAACGACAATAGTTTTGTCCATTTTATTGCTTACTACTTCGCCGACTCTTGTTTTTCTGAGATTTCTTTTTTCCATCCCGTTTGTTCCTCCATTCAAAGCCATTAGCTACCCATTTCCAGTTTGAGTTCCCGTTCCCTGATGACGGTTTTTACTCTTGCTATATCTTTTTTAACATCCTTTAATTTAATAGGATTTTCAAGTTGGCTTGTTGCAAACTGGAATCTTAACTTAAAGAGCTCTGATTTTAATTCATTGAGTTCTTTTGCAAGTTCTTCAGTTGATAATTTTCTTATATCATTTGCTTTCATTTTCTTCACCAACCTTGTCTTCTCTTTCGATGATTCTGCATTTTACCGGAAGTTTATGTATTCCGCGTTTCAATGATTCCATCGCGTCTTCCCTATTAACGCCACCGACTTCAAACATAACTCTGCCGGGTTTGACGACGGCTACCCAAAACTCAGGACTACCCTTGCCGCTTCCCATTCTGGTTTCGGCGGGTTTCTTTGTTACAGGTTTATGCGGGAATATTTTTATCCAAACTTTTCCGCCCCTTTTGAGGTAATGATTGATTGCAATACGCGCGGATTCTATCTGGTTGCTTTTAATCCAACCGGGTTCCATGGCTATAATACCGAAATCACCGTCTGTTACTTTGTTGCCTCTATTGGCCACACCCTTCATTTTGCCTCTGTGGACTCTTCTATACTTAACCCTTTTGGGCATTAACATTATTCATCTCCTCCTTCCGTATTGTTTTTCTTTTCCGGAAGAACTTCTCCCTTGTAAATCCAAGTTTTAACACCAATTTTCCCATAAGTGGTATTGGCTTCTGCAAAACCATAATCTATATCGGCTCTTAACGTCTGTAAAGGAATGGTTCCTTCATGGTAATGTTCGCGTCTAGCTATTTCAGCTCCGCCGAGTCTGCCTGCACATGCGGTTTTAATACCTTTTGCACCGGCTTTCATGGCTCTTGACATTGCCTGTTTCATAGCCCTTCTGAACGATGTCCTTTTTTCAAGCTGCTGCGCTATGTTTTCAGCTACCAATTGTGCGCAAGCGTCAATATTTTTTATTTCCGTTATGTTTACAAGTACGCTTTTACCCGTCAGTTTCTCAACTTCTTTTCTAAGCTGCTCAATGCCTGCGCCGCCTTTTCCAATTATAATTCCGGGTTTTGCGGCATGAATATTAAGTTTGATTTTGCTGGCGGCCCGCTCGATTTCAATTCTTGCAATTCCGGAAATGAAAAGTTTCTTTTTTATATATTTCCTTACCTCATAATCTTCAACGAGGTAATTGCCGAAATCGCGCTTATTTGCATACCATTTGGTATCCCAGTCTTTAATTATCCCAACTCTCAATCCATGGGGATTAACTTTTTGTCCCATTACATTTCCTCCTTGTTACCTAAGCTCTCTCTTTAAGAACCACGGTTATATGACTGGTTCTTTTCCTAATCCTCGATGCGCTTCCCCTGGCATTAGGCATCAGTCTTTTCAATGTGGTTCCCTGGCCTGCATATGCTTCGGCAACATATAATTTTTCTTTATCGAGTTCAAAATTATTAACTGCGTTTGCTTCAGCTGATTCCAATAATTTCATTATGTACTCACTGGCTGCCCTCGGGGTGAACTTAACTATACCGTAAGCTTCCTCAAGACCCTTGCCTCTGATAAGATCCAACACCAGCTTTGCCTTGGATGCGGGTACCCTTAAATACTTTGCGCTTGCCCTTCCTTCGTCCCTGCCAATACCAAGGGCTTTTCTTTCCTTTTTAGTAAGCAGGGGAGCTTTCTGAAATTTTCTTCTGGCTTTGCCGTATTCTTTTTTGATTTCTTCTGTATTATCAACTATTTCTTCGGCAGCAACTTTTTTCTTAGCCATTGTTTTCTCCTTTCACTGCTTAACAGTTATACGACACTTGAGGTCTTATCGCCTCGCCCATGTCCTCTGTATGTCCTGGTAGGTGCGAATTCACCAAGTTTATGTCCAACCATGTCTTCGGTGATGTACACCGGCACATGTTTTCTGCCATTATGTACCGCTATGGTGTGTCCCACCATCTGCGGGAATATGGTTGACGCCCTTGACCAAGTCTTTAAAACTCTTTTTTCGTTCTTATTATTCATTTCCTCTATCCTTGCAAGGAGCTTAGGGGAAACGAAAGGACCCTTTTTAACCGATCTGCTCATTTATGACGTCCTCCTATTTCTTGTTTCTTCTTTTGACAATATATTTATCAGAAGATTTGTTTTTCTTTCTCGTCTTGGCACCTAAAGTGGGTTTGCCCCATGGTGTGACGGGACTTGGTCTTCCTATCGGTGAACGGCCTTCGCCGCCGCCGTGGGGATGGTCAGTTGGATTCATCGCAGAACCCCTGACTGTGGGCCTTATACCCATCCATCTTTTTCTACCGGCTTTTCCGATTGAAATATTTTCATAATCAATATTACCCACCTGACCGATGGTGGCTCTGCAGTTGATATGTACCATTCTAACTTCTCCCGACGGGAGTCTTACCTGTGCGAATTTGCCTTCTTTAGCCATGAGCTGTGCCGAATTTCCGGCTGAACGGACCATTTGTCCGCCTTTGCCCGGTTTCAGTTCTATATTATGTACTATGGTACCAACGGGCATATTCGCCAGAGGCAGAGCGTTTCCGATTCTGATGTCTGCATCAGGGCCGGATTCAAGCACATCGCCCACTTTTATAGTGTGGGGTGCGAGAATATATCTTTTTTCACCGTCCGCATAGAATAATAATGCTATATTAGCGCTTCTGTTGGGATCATATTCAATGGCCGCAACTTTGCCTGGAATGGCGTCTTTATCTCTTTTAAAATCAATTATCCTGTATTTTTGGACAGCACCGCCGCCTTTATGCCTTACAGTGATTCTTCCATAGGAATTCCTTCCGGAATTTTTAGTTTTTTTCGCCGTCAATCCTTTTTCCGGTTTGGTTTTGGTTATATCTTCAAATGTCGAAACCGTCATGAACCTTCTGGCCGGCGAAGTAGGACGAAACTTTTTAATTGGCATTGTTTTTCACTCCTTTTCCGAATTTACGCAGGTTTACTGACCTACGCCGAATTCCTCGATGGTGGTCTTGTATTTCTTGTTAATGGTCTTTTCTTTAGCACCTTTTTCAAGATATACCACTGACTGGGGGTCAAGGTCGATTTTAACAATGGCCTTTTTAAACTTAGCCGTCTTTCCCTGATGAACTCCCTGTCTTTTCATTTTACCCTTATAGTTGGCAGTATTGACCTTAAGTACTTTTACACTAAACAGTTTTTCTGCAGCTTCTTTAATCTCCGTTTTAGTTGAACCGGTATCAACGAGGAAAGTGTATTTCCCTTCACTCATATCATCGCTGCTTCTTTCAGTTATATAAGGCCTTATAATAATATCTTCAGCTTTTCTCATTATACGTAAACCTCCTCGACTTTTGCGACGGCATCCTTAGTGATGATAAATTTATCATATTTCAGGATATCGTATACACTCAGGGAATTCACAACCGTTGTTTTAATCCCCGGAATATTATCTGTGGATTTAATAACATTCATGTTGCTTTCGGGCATAACTATCAGCGCAGATTCCACAGCATTTATATTACCGAGGACTTTTATCGCTGATTTCGTTTTGATTTCCGCAAATTCGAATTTATCAAGCACGATTATATTTCCATCAGCAACTTTAGTTGTAAGAGCTGACTTAAGAGCAAGTCTTTTAAGTTTTTTGGGAATAGCCTTCCTATAGCTTCTTGGCTTGGGTGCAAAAGCAACTCCTCCGCCTGTCCACTGAGGCTGTACTGTTCCGCCATGGCGGGCTCTGCCGGTTCCTTTTTGTCTCCATGGTCTTTTTTTGCCGCCCCGGACCTCACTTCTGGTCTTGGCGGATTGTGTGCCCTGTCTTGCATTGGAAAGATGCGTAACAACCGCACGGTGCATTGCTGATTCGCTTACTTCCACAGCAAAAATACCATCGTCCAAAGTAATGCTTTCCACTACTTTTCCATTCATATCATAAACGTCTGTCTTAGGCATTGCACTTCCTCCTTCCGCTATACTTTAACTGCTTCATTAATAACGAGGAATCCGCCCTTTGGACCGGGAACCGCGCCTTTAATCAGCAGTATATTTTTATCTTCATATATTTTTACTACAACCAGATTCTGGACAGTTACTTTTTCAGCACCCATATGTCCGGGAAGCTTTTTGCCTTTAAAAACCCTGCTTGGATTTGAGGCGCCGCCCATTGAACCAGGCCTTCTGTGGAAATGAGAACCATGGGTCTCGCGGCCTCTTGCAGTACGATATCTTTTAATGGTTCCTGCAAATCCCTTACCTTTGGATATACCCGACACATCAATAACATCGCCTTCAGAGAACATTTCGCCCACATTGATTTCTTTTCCAATTTCGAATCCGTCGTCACTGTCCGTACGGAATTCTTTCAGATATCTTTTAGGGGCAACACCTGCTTTGGTAAAAGCACCTTTTTCAGGTTTGTTAGCCCTTGACTCCTTGATATCATAATAGCCGACCTTAACAGCACAATATCCGTCCTGCTCTTTTGTCTTGAGCTGTACGACGGAAATCGGTCCGGCCTGAACGGCTGTTACCGGTATTGACAGACCATCTTCTGTAAATACCTGGGTCATGCCGATTTTTTTACCCAGTATGAATTTCTTCACCTTTCTAGTACCTCCTTGGTTATTGGTTCGCATTCGCGAACATTACCTTTTCCCTAAAGTTTGATTTCAATGTCCACACCAGCCGGGAGATCCAGCCTCATCAACGCGTCAATGGTTTTGGGTGTAGGATCTAAAATATCAATCAACCTTTTATGTGTTCTCATCTCGAACTGCTCGCGAGAATCTTTATACTTGTGCGGAGCTCTTAATATAGTTATGATTTCCTTCCTTGTAGGAAGTGGTACAGGACCCGAAACCTTCGCACCCGACCTTTTTGCCGTCTCAACTATTTTGTTGGCGGACTGGTCGATAAGCTGGTGGTCATAAGCCTTAAGTCTGATTCTGATTTTCTGTTTACCTGCCATTTGTTCCTCCTTAAATCCTTTACCAACAAGATTCCTGTACACTTTGCCGGGTGTCTCATGCCTGTCCTATTTTAAACCCGGTCATGCCGGGTGTAAAACTTACATCTCGTACAGTGACTTGTCGCCCGCTTTCTTGAACCGGACATTCTCCGCCGAAGTGCCCTGCCTTTCATATGGCAGCAATCTCCGGCATCCTGGTATGCCTTGTCACAGCAAGAGTCATTATAAACTAACAAAAAGCAAAATGCAAGTGTTTTTTATCACTTTTTTTACTGCAATTTCTTTTTTTTTGACAGCCTATATATCATATACCCTCTAAATGGCTCTGTCAAACCAACGCCCCCGGGCGTTCTGACAGGTCAATTTGGTTTCACCGCAGTGATTTCCCATAGTATGGAATCATCTACATAGTCGCGGGAAAACCACCGGAGCTCCTGAATGATAATTTCACTACCCCAGGTTAGCAACGTGTGAACATTATCATTTGAGCTCAAACATTTATAAATAAAATCAGCCACTGAATTTGAATTAAATCAATCAGTGGATTTTCTGATAGAATATACCAGATTTACTGTGTTTGACGAAACAATTTCCTTCACTTGTGTATTTCTATACACGGTGTTCCGAAAAAGTATTTCAAACTTCGTCTGAAACCAAATTACCTCTGTCAGACTGATACCCGATCCCTCTCCATCAGACTAGCAGGTCAATCCCCCTTTGGTCTTTAGCTGATTTATTTTTTAATATACTCATGTCTTTCGTTTGTGTATAAACCATACACAGCACTTTAAAAGACTATTCTACAGGCCGACGGGAATAATTCTCTTTCAGACGAGGCTTGGGCGGTTTTCTGCGAATACCATGTATGGCATATACATAATTAAGCAGAAACTCGTTCAAATTATGTAAATCAGACATATTGTTGAAAAAGACACTGGTTGAATAAAAATCAAAGCCAGCGTCTGTTCAATAAATTATGTCTGATGTTGAAAGGGAATTAACCCGTCGAAAAAGCTTCGTGGGCTAAGTATGACGAGCGGACAAGCGGTGCACTGGCAATATATTCAAAACCAAGTTCACGGGCAATGTCTGCATATTTTTCAAATTGTTCAGGATGAATGTACTCTGCAACCGCCACATGAAGTTTACTGGGAGCCAGATATTGTCCTATTGTCAGAAAATCACACTTATATTTTCTCAGGTCCTGAAGGACGAGTACAACTTCTTCCTCGGTTTCGCCAAGCCCCACCATAATTCCCGATTTTGTTTTTCCTCCTGGATGCATTTCTTTTGCATTGGATAAAACTTTCAGTGATTGATTGTAATTTGCCTCCGGCCTTACCTTACTATATAGGGAAGGAACGGTTTCAATATTGTGGCCGATAACGTCCGGTTTTACATCGGCAACCAGCTTCAGCGCTTCAACATCACCTTGTAAATCGGGTATCAGCACCTCCACCCTTGTCCCGGGATTAATCCTGCGGATTTCATTCACAACCGCTGCAAAATGCGATGCTCCGCCATCAGGGAGGTCATCACGGGTTACTGAAGTTATCACAACATATTTAAGTTTTAAATCTTTGACAGCATTTGCTACATTCGAGGGTTCTTTTGAATCAACTGCTTCGGGAGCTGCTCTCGTAACATTACAGAACCTGCAGTTTCTGGTGCAATTTTTACCGAGAATCATAAAAGTTGCCGTCCCCGCCTGAAAGCACTTACCGCGATTCGGACACATGGCCTCATCGCATACTGTATTAAGATTATACTTTACAAGTATACCCCTCACTTCTTTATATCTGCTGCCGGCGGGAATTCTTACTCTCAGCCAGTCTGGTTTTTTATTTATCATTTAATCACACTTTCAAGTTCCGTAAGCTCATATTCAAATTCATATATAAGAGCCATGGTTTCAACAATTTTCCGTTTTACCATATCAAAATCAACATCAACACCTGTCTGTTCTTGAATGGAGGTTACTCCCCTGTCTCCCAAACCACATGGAACAATCCATCTGAAATGCGTAAGGTCAGTATTTATATTGAAAGCGAATCCATGCATCGACACCCATTTCCTAATTGCCAGGCCGATTGCAGCAATCTTATCCGTCCCGATATAAACACCTGTATGTTTACCGTCCTCTTTATGAGCATTTATACTAAATTCTTCTTTAAGAACATTAATAATTACGTTCTGCAGATTATCAACAAATTTGTGAATATCTTTACCAAACCCGGCTAAATCAAATATGGGATAAACCACCAGCTGCCCCGGACCATGGTACGTCACATCACCGCCCCGTTCTACCCAGTGAACATCAATGCCCTTTTCTTGTAAGAATTCTCCAGACACAACAACATTATCATTCTGACCGCGCCTGCCCATGGTTAGCACCGGAAAATGTTCCACTAAAAGAAGTGTATCTTCAATTTCACCGGATATCCGCTTATCCCTAAGAACTCTCTGCAGTTCCAGCGTTGTTTCGTATTTCATTGTACCAAGGTCAATGACCTTTATAAGCTTTTTCAATTAGCCGTACTCCCCGCTCAATACGTATTATATAAAGATATCAGATAATTTCAAGGTAAGTCCTTTTAAAAAGATGAATTCAACTCACCCCCGGTGCTCACTGTATTAAGATTTGCCTACCCATCAACAAGGAGTCAAGAATCACTTCAGCTGATTTATCAATTTAGCTATTTTATGGATTTAGCTAACTATAAAAGCGGCACCATATTCAAATCAAGTCCATCCGCTTTTAGTATATGCATACCGGTAGGCCTCTTGTTAACAGTGCTGACATATACTCCTTCAGTTACAGGGCTGTATTTTAGGCATAAATCCGCTTTACTGTTTTTAAACCAGATTTTTCTTGACCATGCCCCCTCCTGTCTTTCCATAATGTCTTTCAGATAGTGGTCTTCTGTATATTCAATGAACTCCGCTATATTTTTAAAACCGGTTTCAGCCAGACAAACGAACCCATTGGTTGCTAAAAGCATCTCTTTTTCCGTAAAACTTTTAACCGTACCTTTGTAGTTGTAGAAAGATATAAGAATATGGTTATTGGCTTTTTCTATCCTTAAATACTCTTTCCTTCCGAGATTGGTAGCTTCAAGGGGTATGAATGCGAAATATGAATTGCATACATTAATATATATATTTTGCTTTTCTTTAGAACTATACGGAAACACTTTAATCTTTTGGGTTCCTGCATAGATATCCAGATTATCAAAAAAGTGCACCGGAACCATTATGCTGAGCTTTGCGCTTTTTACTTCTTCCCGTTCATATTGCTTTGGTTTATATGAAACAATTACCGTTCCTTTGTCCTGAACGCTGATTTTTCTGCCCTCGTCCCTAAACCCCATGTAATTTGTTTTACCGAAAATGCTATATTCATTATCCCCTCCCGGCAATCTGTCGTTGAATATATAGCGAGAGTATATAACACCGGTATCATATAATCTTTTAACGTTTTCTGTGTTTCTGTATGAAATATGAAATGATTCCGAAAGAGCTCCGCCATGGAACTGGCTTTGAGCTGTGCCCACTGCAAATTCTTCAGTCATATAAGTATAGTTGCGGCCCCTGACACCGGGATATTCATGTATCACATCAGCAGGCACCTCCCTATAAACGTTTGCCGGTATGCATTCCGCCATATACTCGGTTTCATATGGATATTTTTTATTAAATGCATGGTCGTACAAATATTCCGGGCAATGATAATCAGCATTAACTATCCAGGCAATATTAGGCAAAGTGAGGTCTTCAAGTCCGCCATGCATCATCTGGTTTTTATGCGGTGCAAATAAATCGAGGATGGGATTGGAGAAAACAACATCTCCAAACACATACCAGGCCAATCCTGAAAACAAATGGGGGTGCCCTACCATGTCAATTGCATACGCCCGGGAGTGAGGCCCTGCCAATCGTGCAGTCCGCGGATGATAGTGGGTTGCAATTTCCACCCACATTCTTTCTTCGCATTGCAATGCCAATGCCCTGGCTTCATCGTTTTTTACATGATTTGCTATTTCTGCATAACAAAGTGTGTCAATGGGTGTATATGTATTACTGCCGTATTCCATTATTGCACCGCATCTCATGAACAAATCCCGAACCCCATATAGTTTTTCAAGCCCTGTTTCAACATATTCGGGAAGTTCAAACATTTCACCGGCAACAAGAAGCGTATATATTGCCATTGCTGCGAAATTATCATTGTACATCGCTATATGAATTCGGTCTTCCGCAGCAAAGCTGATATGTTTTAAAATATATGTTTTCATCATCTCTTTGACATCTGCATCTATTAAATCACCGTACTTTTTTAACAACTGAGTAAAATTCATTGGTACAAAGTGACACTTTTTAAACTCCGTATTTCTAATAATGGAATTTGCCATTTCAGCATATGCTCCACCGGCTTCAAACAGAGGAAAACAATGCCATAGTACTGATCTAAAGCCGATTTGATGGTTAAGCCCAACAGTTTTACCATCAGCTGTAATAACATCAATCATGAAGCCAATATATTTTTCATTATATTGCTGTTTTCGCATATCCGTACCAGACCCGTGATAATTTATCATGTTACCCTCCCCAGTCAAAGACATTTTACCATAAAACCTTATTAGGCCTATTGCAAATACTCGTTTTCAAGGGGAGCTGCTTGTTTATACTTAGGCGATACTCCCCGGTCACACTTGCGGTGCACCAATAACCTTAAAGGGCAGCCGTGACGTTTCTCGGCCTTCGGCCTGCCATCTTAAAATTGGTTTGTGCGAAAACGTTTGTGGCGCTCCTCATACACTAAACCTAAAATTGTACTCCGGTACACCACTGACGTTCGGTCGCACCGGTGACGCTCCTTGGCCTTTGGCCTGCCATCTTAAAATTGGTTTGTGCGAAAACGTTTGTAGCGTTCCTCATACACTAAACCTAAAATTGTACTCCGGTACACCACTGACGTTCGGTCGCACCAGTGACGCTCCTCGGCCGTCGGCCTGCGGAGCGGGTTAGTGTAAAGAGGGTTGGGGATTTTTATTGATTTGTTGTTAAATTATCCTGAAATTATTTTGTTTTTAACAGAAAAAAATTT
>JAUVJE010000153.1 GCA_030592355.1 Clostridia bacterium | reverse complement strand
ATCTGTCATTTGTCTATTTACAAGTGATTATTCAATGTTATGGCGTGACATATGTCACGCTTTAAGATACATTTTTACAATTCATCCCACGTCTAAAGACACGGGTATTCTTGATAGTGTTATAAAAACCACCGCCGGGAAAGAATAGGATACCCTATTGCATATCATTATATCGAAGAATGTTATAAACGCTGTAAAGTCCCTCACTGGGATTGCAAGGCGGGCAACATTCCTTCCATCACACTCGTTAAAAATCTGGGTTTTAACGAAATCGGCAGACATCCACTTTTGTGCTGGAACTACAGCACTCCCCACAAAGTTATAAACTGAAAAGCTTCTCTACCGTTTACATGTGAAATTAGATTCTTTACTGTTATTATATGCTTCTATGCTTTTTCAAGGATACTGATCTTTTTTCTTAATTCCGTTTCAAAAACCTCAAGTGTTTTGAGAGCTTCTTCTTCAGTATCTTTGACTGTATATATGTAGATTTTCAACTTAGGCTCCGTACCCGACGGTCTGACGGCATACCATGTGCCTTTGTCAAATTTAAATTTCATAACATCGGATTCAGGAATATCTACATCAGATTTTTCACCGGTAGAAACAACCGTATGTTCGGAAAACAAGAAATCAGTAACTTCCGCTAGTTGCTCTTCGCCTACTTTTTCAGGATATCCCGCTCTCCATCCGTTAATTACTTTTTCTTTAAGTTCTGCACCATCGACGCCCTTATATGTAATAGAAAACTGCGATTCCCTGTAATGCCCAAATTCTTTATATATTCCATTCAGCACTTGCAGCAATGTTTTACCACGTCTTTTATAATATGCGGCCATTTCAAATATGAGCATTGCAGAACTAACGGCATCCTTGTCGCGCACGAATGTTTCAGGGCAATACCCTATGCTTTCTTCGTAACCGAACACATAATTTGCCTCGCCGGTTTTATCGAATTCATTTGCTTTACCGCACACATGCTTGAACCCGGTAAGCGTCTCGTACACCTTTAATCCGTATTTCTTTGAAATTGCTTTTCCCAGATCTCCCGTTACGATGGTCGTAACCATTGCATCCTTGTCAGTGGCCATGCCTTTCGCATCCCTTTGTTCAAGTATGTAATGGAGCAGCAGTGCACCGGTTTGATTTCCGTTCATGGGTATGAATTCACCGTTATCATCACGAATCGCTATGGCAATCCTGTCTGCATCCGGGTCCGTTGCCACAGCCAGTTCAGAATTATGTTTGCGAGCATATTCAATGGCAATTTTAAATGTTGTGAAGTCTTCCGGATTTGGATAAGGCGTAGTCGGAAAATGACCATCAGGTTCCATTTGCTCCTTAACACAAATAATGTTTTTAAATCCCCTTTCTTTCAATACCCTGGGAATGAGAGTTGCACCCGTTCCGTTAAGGGGAGTGTAAACAGCGCTGACGCTTTTATCTATGCCTTCATCATTTAACGCAAGTCCCTTGACCTTTTCAAGATACATCCTATCCATATCTTCGCCGAGAATAGATATCACACCTTTTCGAACTCCTTCTTCAAATGAAGGAATTCCTTCAGGGTCAAATAATTCGATTTTTTTGATTTTATCAAGAATTTTGTTTGCGATGTCATCAAGTATCTGGGAACCTTCCTCCCAGTATACTTTATAGCCATTATATGCCTGGGGATTATGACTTGCAGTAACGTTGACCCCCGAAATAGCACTCAGTTTCCTGATTGCAAATGAAAGTTCCGGTGTTGGGCGCAAGTCCTCAAATATATATGTTTTTATACCTTTGGAATAGAAAATAGCAGCACAGATTTTTGCATACATCCGGGAATTAATTCTACAATCATGGGCAATTACCACTCCTTTTTCTTTTCCCCCTGCATCGAGAATAACCTCTGCAAGGGCTCTGGTTGTCTGCATAAGTACATATATATTCATCCTATTGGTTCCGGCACCCATGATTCCCCTTAATCCGGCTGTTCCGAATTCGAGGTTTTTATAAAATCTTTCCTCTATATCAGCATCATTTCCTTTAATAGATCTAAGTTCTTTAACCGTTTCCTCATCTGCTTTTTCAAGCCATTCGTTATATTTGGCCATATATTCCATAATGCACCCCTTATTAATAATATAATTATATTGCAGCTTATTGCACAGCTTTTACAACGGCCGTTCTGTCTCTACAAATATCTATGTCCTAATTATATCCGATTTTTAACTTTCAGTCTTATAAATTACCGGTTTCTTATACATATTTGAAATCAGCGCAATTTCTTTTAAGGAATCATCAAAATTTTGTTGAGCACCCTTCGGGTATTCAATAAAAGCCGGATAATTTCAGACATTAAAAAAGCGGGACATTCATCCCGCTCAATTAATTTCATCAAGGTATAATTACTTAACTTCAATAGTTGCGCCAACAGCTTTGAATTTTTCTGAAATTTCATCAGCTGCCTTTTTATCAACGCCTTCTTTAACTGTGCTTGGAGCTGTATCAACAACTTCTTTAGCTTCTTTCAGGCCAAGCCCTGTGACTTCTCTGACAGTTTTGATAACTTTAATTTTCTGATCTCCGACATTCTTAAGGATTATGTCGAATTCAGTCTGTTCTTCAACTGCTTCTGCGCCGCCGCCTGCTGCTGGTGCTGCTACTGCTACAGGAGCTGCTGCCGATACGCCGAATTCTTCTTCAAGTTCTTTTACGAATTCAGACAATTCCAATACTGTCATTTTTTTGATTTCTTCCATTAATTTCTGTAACTTTTCACTCATTTTCAATAACCTCCGATTATAATTAATTTATTTTATGCACTTTCGCTTTGCTTTTTTTCGATTATGGCATTAAGTGCGATTGCCAAACCTTTGATATTTGCGCTAAGTACAGTCACAAATCCTGTAATCGGCGAATTCATGCTTCCCAGCATTTTTGCGATAAGTTCTTCTTTTGAAGGCAGTTTCGCAAGCTGCTCAATTCCGGCGATATCCACTACTTTTCCATTGACTACTCCGGCCTTCAGTTCAAACTCTTCCAGACTCTTGGCGAATTTGAACATAATTTTTGCAGGAGCAACTTCATCTTTGCTTATTGCCATAGAAGTCGGTCCAACCAGAAATTCCATCAGGCTTTCCAGTTCAGTTCCCTGTACGGCATGTTTGATTATATTGTTTTTAATAACTTTATATTCAATGCCTTCTTCACGCATTTTGGAACGCAGCTCGGTATCTTCTTCCACGGTCAGTCCACGGTAATCAGCTAAAACAATTGAACCTGCTTCATTGAGTTTCGCAGCCATATCCCTAACCTGCTGTTTCTTTATTTCCAAAATCTTTTCACTGGCCATTCATTACACCTCCTTATAAATTTCGGTTCTATCCGATTTTACGGGTCAAAAAATCCCCGCCTGCCTAAGACAAGCGAGGATATACCTAATTATTTCATCCATCACCTCGGCAGGTAGTTTCCAGTTACGCTTACGCACCTGCTGTCTTTGGCTAATAGTTATTTAATTGTGCAAGCAGCATTATACACTAAGCCGCTTTACTAATCAAGCACTTTTTGAGTATTAACCTTTACACCCGGACCCATGGTTGAAGTAACGACCACACTCTTTAAATACTGTCCTTTTGAGGATGACGGCTTGGCTTTTAGTACAGCTTCCATCAGCGTCCTGAAATTTTCTACGAGTTTATCAATATCAAATGATGCCTTTCCTATCGTACAGTGGATGATATTGGTTTTATCAAGTCTATATTCTATTTTACCTGCCTTTGCCTCAGTGACTGCTTTTGCAACATCCATAGTTACCGTTCCGGCCTTTGGATTAGGCATCAGGCCCTTAGGACCAAGAATTCTACCGATACGGCCTACAACTCCCATCATATCCGGAGTTGCAATAGCAACATCAAATTCCATCCAATTTTCATTCTTAATTTTATCAGAAAGATCCTCAGCACCTACGAAATCTGCTCCCGCCTCCAGTGCTGCAGCAGCCTTCTCGCCTTTTGCAAAAACAAGAACCCTCGCTGTTTACCGGTCCCATGCGGAAGAACAACCGCACCTCTGACCTGCTGCTCCGCATGCCGCGAGTCAACGCCAAGCCTGATATGGATTTCGATGGTCTCATCAAATTTGGCCGTCGCGGTCTTCTTTACGAGTTCTAGCGCTTCAAGAGCCTCGAACTGCTGCATTTTGTCATATAGCGCAGCGCTGTTTCTGTAGTTTTTTCCTCTTTTCATTTCATCATCTCCTTGTGGTATGCTTTACCCGGGAATAAATCCCTCCCACTTCGGTACATCAGTCTTCTACGACGATGCCCATGCTTCTTGCCGTTCCGGCAATCATGCTCATAGCCGCTTCTATGCTGCCTGCATTCAGGTCTGGCATTTTAAGCTCAGCTATTTTTCTGACTTCCTCTTTGGATATAGTTGCAACTTTTTCCAAATGAGGCACACCGGATGCGCTTTCAAGATTGCATGCCTTTTTCAAAAGGACCGCTGCCGGAGGAGTTTTCGTGATGAACGTGAAAGATCTGTCCGCATAGACGGTAATAACTACCGGGATTATAAGTCCCATGTCTCTGCGGGTCTTTTCGTTAAACTCCTTGCAGAATCCCATGATGTTTACACCATGCTGTCCTAAAGCTGGTCCAACCGGTGGAGCCGGTGTTGCTTTCCCCGCAGGTATCTGCAGTTTAATCAACCCTATAATTTTCTTAGCCATTTAATCCACCTCCCAATTCTTTAAGTTAAAGGATTATCTGTATTTGTCCGTATTCCAGTTCAACCGGGGTTTCCCTGCCGAACATAGAAATAAGTACCCTGATTTTTCTTTTGTCCCCATGAACCTCCTCGACTGTGCCGACAAAGTTTTCAAGAGGTCCTTCTATGACCCTTACATTGTCGCCTACATTGAAATCAACTACCGTTTCAACTCCTTCAAGCCTCATGGATTTGACCTCATCATCAGAAAGGGGAACAGGTTTTGCAGATGGTCCCACAAAACCGGTGACTCCTCTGGTATTTCTTACAACATACCAGGATTCGTCGCTCATAACCATTTTTACAAGTACATAGCCGGGAAATATTTTTTTAAAGGAAACTTTCCTCTTGCCGCCCTTGTTTTCTATAACTTCTTCCATAGGAACAACAACTTCGACAATATAGTCTTGCATTTCTCTGTTTTCAACTATTTTTTCAAGGTTGATCTTAACTTTATTTTCATAACTGGAATAAGTATGTATAACATACCACTTCGCCTGATCCCTTATACTGGGCTCTTCAACGTTTTCTTCAACAGTCTGATTGTTGTTTTCTTCTATATTCATTAACATCCGACTCCCGTCAAATTATTACTTCAAAAGCAGATTTACCAGTGATGATAGTCCCCAGTCAAACATCCAGATAATTAAGCCGATGATTATACATACCGTAACCACCGTAATTGTATTCTTAACCAACTGTTCTCTTGTGGGCCATACCACTTTTTTCAGTTCCTGAAATATTTCCTTAAAAAAACCTAAAAATCTTGTTTTTTTGCAGCTACCATTTTAATTACCTCTGTATTATCTCGTTTCCTTATGCACGGTGTGTTTCTTGCAGAACTTACAATACTTACTCAACTCAAGCCTGTCTGGAGTTGTTTTCTTGTT
>JAUVJE010000178.1 GCA_030592355.1 Clostridia bacterium | reverse complement strand
TTTATCAACAGGAAGATACCGCAGGTAATAACTACTAAAATCAGCATTACAAGAAAAAAACGCATCCCCTTTTTACGCTTGTAATTAGAATCAAACTTATTTACATTGTACCTCTGCCCGAGTGTTTTACCGGCATTTTCAAGATTATGCTCATTGCCGTTGAAGACATATTCTCCCATTTGCAATTCCTCCTTTTTAAAATATCGAAATAATACATTGAAGCACTTAACAAAAGCTACAATTATTATTAGGTTAAAGGTTTTTAGTTATTTAACGAATCCCTGATGTCACTCATACCTATACCTAATATTAATTTAATTCGAATATTATTTTGTAAGTAAAAGGATAACAATACTGATGATAACCGCTGCAATAATCAAGAAACCAAGGAATTTCATCCCTTTCTTGTCTTTATAGTTTTCATCATATGAACTCATATTATATCCCTGGCCCAGTGTATTACCTGTATCCTCCAGATTGTGATTATCTTTATTTGATTTGTTCTTATCCATAACTTCCCCTCCATATGTCATAATTTATAAACTCAGTATAAAGAAAAAGTTAGAATTTTCCATAAAACCAACTTCAATTATACTTTTAACGGCATAAATTGTCTCTTTCACGGTATGTGGCTACCTGTCCTCATCGAAAGAATACCTTCCACCTTCACTAAGATATATTTTTCTATTGTTTCTGACAATCACTTTGCCCAAAGCCCCCGTATAAATAACTTTAACATTTATTATTGTATCTCCGGCAAAGCTGTTTTCTCCGGTAAATGGCGACCAATATACGGTTTCGCCTGTATATTCAATCCTTTTTCCAATGTGCCTGACTTTCATATCACTGCCCCACTCTAAAAAATCTCCATTTTCCGTTTCAAGTTCAATCACTATGTCGTCCGGTTCATTACCCCGAATATCCAGTGTAACGTCAATCGGGAATCCCGGTACGGATGACATTATTACCGCATACTGATCTATGGATGATGTAATATGAGGAATAACCTTGGTTGCTGTACATCCGGTTAATGTAATTATTATGGCCAACGAAATCAATATAAAAAGTTTTTTATTCATTTTCAACCTTCTTTCCCAGATATATATCAGGTTTTCTTCTGCCGTTTGCATCGGGCATTATGCCGATAATCTTAAATCCGCATTTCTGATAAAATTCATAAGGATGGTCTTTATAATTTTCAATACTTTTAATTCTGTCCCACAGATTGCTATAAATATCAGGGTCGGACAATGATGTTGTAAAATTCTCGTCATCACTGCCGCAGTAAACTGTCAATCCCCCTCTTTTTCTAATTTCCTTTTCAAGGGCTTCTACAAGTTTCTTTCCTATCCCACGCCCTCTGTAATTTTCATCAACCACCAATGGATGAAGTTCCCATACATTACCGTTATATTGCGGACGGGCACCGGTCCAACCTACCAGCATTTCCTCAGAAATCGCAGACAACATTATCATTTTATCAGGCATGCAGTCCACCACTTCCTGCATATAACTATTGGAATAAGTTTTAAAATTCTTTTTTAAGAGTTCCCCTGCTTTCGCAATATGGGAAGCATTGGATTTATCAAAAAGTCCTATCTGTATCATTCAACTCACCTCTTTTTAAATTCATCAACCGCCCTGTAGATAGCAAGCACATTCTCAGCTGATGTATCCCCCTGTACCTGATGGGTGGGCGATACAATATATCCGTTATTTTTTCCCATAATGCCCATTATACGCTGTGTTTCATCATAAACCTCCTGAACAGATGCATGGGGCAGTAATTCCACTTCATCAATTGCGCCGTGAAAACTCAATCTGTCTCCGAATAAATGATATAGATTTTCCGGAGTCATTTCTGCGGCTCCCACCTGTATCGGATCCAGCACATCAAGTCCCATTTCAATGAAATCGTCAATGACTGGAGTGATTGCGCCGTCACTGTGGTAAAAAGTTTTAAAACCCATTTCTTTAAATGGAATTATCAATTTCGCTGAGTAAGGTTTTATATGTTTCCGCCATTTTTCGGGACTCAGTATCATAGTTCGCTGACCACCTATGTCACCCCCGGAACCAATGACATCAATTAATCCACCGGAAGCCTCGATGACTCTCATTGCCCGCTTGTAATAAAACTCTGCGACTTTTCTGCTTATTGTTTCCGCAATTTCCGGTTCATCATATATATCTATAAGGAATTGCTCCATACCACGCATGTACCAAGGGCTTTCGAATGCCCCTCCTGCAAAAAACATAATGCAGGTATCGTCTTTTTGTTTTTCTTTTTTAATAATTCCGGGTATGGCTGAGTAGTCCCACCAGTCAAGGTCAGGCCAGTCATAGTTCTCGATTTCACCAACTGTTTTTAAATTTCCCAACGGGTGATAAGTTAATTCGTAATATGTATTATAATTATTTATAATGGCTTTATTGTAACAACCCCAAAAATCGTATCCTTCGCCCCCTAGCGGGACCTGCGAACGGTTTTCGGGACCTTTAAAAGGAACTCCAATCCATCTGAAATCTATTCCAAGATAATCAAAAAGATCATGCTTTGATGTTGTACCTGTCTCGTTTAACAGAGCATCCTGCGCCTCTTTAGTGCAGCGAAGCGATTTAGGAAATCTATCTGCTTCTCTTCTTTCCAATGCCGCCATGGTGCGTTCTTTCCCTGTCATAACAAAACTCCTCTTACTTAATATACACCGGACTTATCCAGGCTGACTGTTCGTTCACCTGATGGATTTCCCCATGGAAATAATCACCGGATTTTGACGTTTTTATACATTCCATATCAACGCAGTATTCTGATTCATGCACAGCCTTATGAATAAGGTACGCTTCTGAATTATATGTCTGCAGGTGTCCGCTGATTCCATGTTCCTGCAATTCTTCGATATCGGATAAAATCGTTTTATTATTTAATATAATTTCCAGTTTGGTTTCAGGACTTCCCTTAATTTCCATAACTATTGCGCAGGTTGCCGAATGTCTGGTTGTAGGATTCCTGAAGGTTTTGCATTTCCATGAAACTTCATCTTTTGACAGTGATGTAATTCTGTTCCCAAGTGAATTCACATCCTTTGAAAATTCCTCCCCTTCCACGGGAGCAAGAACGCTTTGTCCCCTAAAGCAGGGATCGGCTGCTATTATTTCCCCTGCACTGACTTTTACGGAATTTACCCATTGGAAGGCGTTGGTTTTCCTCCCCCATCCTGTCTCTACCCTTATTTTATATCTCCCCGGTCCTTTTTTGCCAACAGGAATATCTTCTTTGTAAATTGTTTTTATCGCTTTAAGATTTTTATAAATAACAGCCTTTTCTATAGCATCCGCGGCGTTTACATATAATTTAATATCATGGGCGTCATTTCTGGGTATTTCAGAACCCATAGGCTGTCCGTCAACAGTAAAATCACACCTTATACGATCTCCGGTGAGTGCATAGACACGTCTCTTTAATATTGCATCCCATATTCCTTCACGAGTTAACTCCTCAGACAACACAGCTGTAATTCCGTCTCCGTAAGAGCCGGGATAACCGGCATGATGGTCCGTTGATGCAACAAATCCGAACTGTTTACCCTGTTTCAATCCCTCATATACTGTATTCCTGCCATCCCTCGGACCCATAGTGTGAAGATATTGTCCGCAAGAATCATCCGACATTCCGCATCCGTGTTTGGAATACACTTCTATAACCGGACTTATGGAACTGTTAAAATCTTTCCAGCTTATCCCCCTGTATCCCGGCGAATACGCTATGTGGTGCGGTATTGCGATGGCTCTCTGTTCCAGTTTTTCAATAATATCAGTTGGAGTAGTGGATTCAACAAGTTCAAGATTGTCATCAGGCGACAGAATATGATGGTCGCCGAATTGTGAAGAATGCATTTCATAGCTTTGGAAAGTTATAAACCCGTCGTCTTCGTTGGCATTTGCAATGGCTTTCCTGACCTCATCCCAATGATTTTCAAGCTTCGCAAATCCTTTTTCATGGAAATCCACAATAAATGCCGTATTCTCGTTACGTTCATAAATATCAGGCCAAAGGGCATGACCGGTCACCGTACAGAAATCAAGATGGTTGCGGGCTTCCTCAAGGGCATTGTAAAGACTGCCGAATCCATAGCTTATATTGCAGTGATTGTGAAGATCTCCGAAGTATATGTTCATTGCCCCTCCTGTGCTATTCCTGTCTTATTATGATTTCCCTGCCTGTCTCCGACGATTTATACATTGATGTTATAATTTCTACGGCTTTTCTTGCTTCGGCTCCCTCAACAGGTGGCTGTATTCCAGCTAAGATAGCTTCGACAATCTCTCTCAGCTGTTCAAGGTGAAGGCTATAATCCTGCTTAATGTTAGTTTTGGCATCGCCGCCGTGTTCGCCGAAATCAGAATCCGCCAGCATGGCCCGGTCTTCATCTGTTTCATCCATTACTTTAAGCTCTCTTATGCGTTCATTCTCACATATAACACCGCCCTTGCTTCCATTCACTGTTATAAGTGTTGAAAAACCGGGATAGGAACTGGTTGTGGCTTCAACGACCCCGAATGCACCATTTAAGTATTCAACCACAGCAACCGCAGTATCTTCCACTTCGATGCTCTTGTGGATTTTTTTATCTACCTTGGCAAATACGCTTTTTATTC
>JAUVJE010000175.1 GCA_030592355.1 Clostridia bacterium | reverse complement strand
TTATTATTCTCCCGGTAACATCGATATCTTGATGGAACTGCCTAAGGAATCCTACTACGAAGCTAATATTTTTAACTATGAGAGTTTTTATAACTCAGGTTCTTACCATGACAACTTGTTCCTGACTTGTATTTCCTCCCTTGATGCAATTGAAGAATACAAGAAATGGTTTTTTAACAGCGGCATGAAAGCTGCCATTGAACAACTAAACGAAAAGATTGGAGCTGTAACTACTTACGATTACGACTAGCAAATCCTATATTACGGGCAACGAAGGGCAAATTGTCTTTGGGGACAATTTGCCCTTTTTCAATTAGTAAAACAAATCCACCTTAGTGTATAATAGTTTATGACGGTTATATGTCTTTTTTAGTTGTGCGAATAACCGGTAATGGAGGCTCGATTTGAAGATTATTGATAAGAATATGAAGCTGTTCGGCAAAGTGAGTTTGCTGGATATACTGATAATCCTGATTGTTATTGCCGGGATTGTTGTCGCGGCTATGTATTTTGCCAAACATGGTACGGGAATCGGTTCAGTGGACACTCGGCCAATAACCTACGAGGTTATGATTAAAAAGGTTGATTATGAAATGGCAGAGGCTATAAAAGTAGGGCAGCATGTTAACGACCGCGTAAAGGGTTATAAACGTGGTGTTGTTAAGAGTGTTGAAATTGTGCTTCATTCCGAAAAAGCCACCGATCTTACCACGGGAGCCCAGGCGCTAAAAGAGTATCCGGGGCTATATGATGCGGTGGTTAAAATAAATATAAACGCAGAAGTCACAGACAGGTATATTAATATTTCCGGCAACAGAATGGATATAGGCAAAGAAGCATATCTGCAGATAGGATCCAACGTATATAAAAGTTGGGTTTCTGCCATTGAAATTCATGAAGAAGGGGGAAGCCAATGAAACTCATTAATGAAAAAGGCAGACTTTTCGGCATCCTCAACATTTTTGATTTTTTTGTAATTCTCCTGGTTATATCTTTGATAGCAGGTATTTATCTTGTATTTATCCGTGAGAACGACAATGTAACAAAAGAAAAGGTTGAAGTAATTTATGAACTGCAGTTGGAAGATGCCAGAAAAAGTCTTTATATAGACGCATTTTCTCCCGGAGAAAAATTATATTTTAAGGAAAGCGATATTCTGATCGGAACGATTGTCGATATCCGTTTTGTGGACGGATGGGAATATGAAACCGACGTGAACGGTGAATGGGTTTATGCACATACAGAAGGATTTTATGACATAACCCTTATTATTGAAGCAGATGCGGTAAAATCCGGAGATGGGTATATCATCCACAACAACTGGAATGCATTCACAGGTACTTCAATAGAGTTTTCCACCAGACGGTACACAACTATCGGTCAGGTTGTATCCCTGGAGGAAAAATGAAGCAAAAAAGCATCCTCATAGCGGCCATGGCAATTGATATCGGAGGCGCGGAGACACATGTGGTTGAATTGTCCAAAAAGCTGGTAAAATTCGGGCATAGGGTTACTGTGGTTTCAAACGGAGGTATCTTTGAGGAAGAACTCAGGGACGGAGGAGTGCGGCATATAAGAGCTCCGCTGCATACGAAAAGTCCGACAAGTCTGCTGAAATCGTATTTTCTTTTACAAAGAATTATTATTAGTGAAAATATAGATATTGTTCACGCACACGCACGGATTCCAGCATTTTTATGTAATTTTATATGTAAAAAATATAATGTGCCCTTTGTTACAACCGTTCATGCTGAATTCAGAACATCTTTCTTTTTTAAAGCTTTTACGAGATGGGGCAGCCACACGCTGTCTGTAAGCCGTGATATTAACGAGTATCTGATTGAAAACTATAAATATGATAAAAACAGGGCATCCCTTACGGTTAATGGAATTAACGATGAAAATTTCTACCCCCGGGAAGCGGATAAATCAATCATGGACGAGTTTGACATCAATAAAAGTGATTGCGTAATCGCAACCGTATGCCGGCTAGACAAGGATAGCTCAAAAACTGCATTTATGTTAGCAAATAGCGCAGAAACACTTAATAATGAAATTAAAAATCTCCGCATATTAATTGTTGGCGGTGGAAACCAATTTGATCGTTTACGGGATAAAGTTGCGGCTGTAAATAGACGGGTGGGCCGAGAATTGATAAAGATGACCGGACCCAGAAACGATATAAGTGCAATATTATCCGTAACAGATGTGTTTGCCGGCATAAGCAGGGCAGCCCTTGAAGCAATGGCTATGAAAAAACCGGTTGTGCTCTGCAGTGATTTTGGGTACCTGGGTATAATGGACGAACAAAGCAGGAGCCGGGCTATTGAAACTAATATGACATGCAGGGGCATGGCTGAACCTGTAAATCTCAAGCTTCAGACGGATCTTCTGCTAATGATAAGAGATGCCGATATAAGAAACGGGAATGCCGGATTAAATTTTAAAACAATAAAAGAATTTTACACGGTAAATAAAATGGCTTTGGATGCCGAGGAGATGTATAAAAAGGCTTTTAGCGAAAAAAAGGCGCCTCCCAAATATTATCACGCTGTTATATCCGGTTACTATGGGTTTGACAATAGCGGCGACGAGGCGATGCTATCATCTATTCTGGGAGAACTCAGGGATAAAAAGGAAGACATACGCCTTGTGGTCCTTTCAAAAAAACCACTGGAGACTGCAAGAAGGTACGAAGTTGCTTCCGTCGGGCGATCCAATCCCTTTTCTATATACAGGACATTTAAAAAAACCGGCATGCTTATAAGCGGCGGCGGTAACCTGATACAGGACCTAACCAGTTTCCAGTCTATGATTTATTACACCGGTCTTATGAACTATGCGAAATTCAAGGGTTTGAAGGTAATGCTGTATGCAAACGGCATAGGTCCGCTCAGAAGAAAGGCATCATTAAGAATCGCCGGAAGAGTGCTTGATAAAACAGATGTGATTACTGTAAGAGAGCCAAACTCCTATGACATGCTTAAAAGCATTGGAGTAACCAAGCCCAGAATATCCATAACTGCAGACCCGGTAATGAGTTTTACAAATCCAGACGAGAAACATATTTATGAAGTTCTGAAAAAACACTCAATCCCGAAAGAGCGTAAAATAGTTGTTTTTTCTGTGCGGCCCTGGAAAGGGCTTGAAAGCTCTTTTGTATATGTTTTTGCGAGGATTGCGGATTACATTTCAGAAAAACATGACTTACTGCCGGTATTTATTCCACTGAATACAAAAAAGGACACAAAAGTTTCGGATGAAATCATAGGTATCATGAAGAAACCGGCTATTCTTGTTGGAGATGAAAACAAGGCAATGAATTTAGTGAGTATAATATCTTGTGCTGACCTTCTGATAGGCATGAGGCTTCATTCATTAATATATGCAGCTATCACAAATACCCCTGTAATCGGCATTGTGTATGATCCGAAGGTGCGTTTTTTCATAGAGATGATGGAACAGGAAGACGGCGGCTTAATCGAGGATATCAGCTTTGATAAAATCACGGAACTTGCAGATTTGGTAATGGCTGAACCTTCTATGTATGCAAAACGACTTGAAGATAATATGGTTCGATTAAGAAAACTATCTGCGGAAAACACAAGGCTTGCCATAAGCCTCATGTACAAGGAGTTTGATGATTGAATAAAAAAGCGGTTAAAACCATAGGTCTTATAATGTTCATTATTCTCATCAGTAAAATGCTGGGACTCGTCAGGGAGATTTTTCTTGCAGGATACTATGGCGCAAGCCTGGAAGCAGCTGCCTTTACCACTGCTGCGGATATCCCTCTGAAGTTTTTTGACCTGGCATTCGGCGCAGCGGTTACCTCCACATTTATACCCGTATTCAATAAATATCTGAAGGCTGATGATCAAGAAAACGGATTTCTTTTCGCATCTCGGTTTATAAATATTATTTTCCTGATGACAGCAATTCTGGCTGTGCTTGGGATAATATTCTCAAAACAGCTGATAATACTGTTTCTTCCCGGGGGAAGTCCGGAGGTGCAGCTGCTTGCATCAAAATTATTGAAAATACTGTTTCCCACTGCAGTTATGGCGGGAATTGCATTTTCAATGGTAAGTATTCTGCAATCCATGCAGCAATTTACAGTGCCGGCCATGATAAGTTTGTTCCCAAATGTGTTGACAATCATATACCTGATATTTTTTAACAAGCAATTCGGAATTGAAGGGCTGGCGGTAACTTTCCTTGTCGCCTGGCTGATGCAGGTGGTTATACAAATCCCCTTTATAAAACGCAAAAACTTCATTTACACCCCGTCCATAAGGTTTAATGATCCGGGTATAAAGGAAGTATCCAAGATGGCATTACCAATATTGATTGGCTCATGGGTTGCGCCGGTATCTCTTTTCATGCTGGGGGCATTCGCATCCTTTATGGGGGACGAATCCGTTGCGGCAATTAAATATGCAAACAGATTGTATTTGATATTGGCCGGTATATTCGTTTTTGCTATGATGAATTACCTGTTTCCGCTTATGTCAAGACAGGCGGAGGACAGCAATCCGGAAGAATTCAACAATACATACAGAAGGGCCTTCGAAAGTCTGTGCTTTTTTATAATACCACTATCGGCGGGAGCCTTTCTGCTGAGTCCGCACTTAATATCAATTGTATATGAAAGAGGTGCGTTTACAGCAGAGGCATCGCTGCTGACAGCCCGGGCATTCGCAGGATTC
>JAUVJE010000039.1 GCA_030592355.1 Clostridia bacterium | reverse complement strand
TACAATCAATCTAATGGTGTTTATTTGTGAAGAATTGACATAATTTAAATTATTAAAAATAATTATCACTGATATTATTATCAAGAGTATTGATTTTAGCTTTGTTTTCCTCATCATTTGTAATTCTACCTTTTTTAAATTCAAAAAGCGATTTTTGTATTTAAATTATATCACTCTATAGGAAACTATACATAAAATAGTCATAGCTGTGTTTTTTTCGTAAATCAGATGTGATTACACCTAATTTGACAGATTAATCATGTCGCCCATCATTTTTTTAAAGGACGGCAGTGTTTGATTATCTAAAAAACCAGATGGGGTGAAGGTCATTTCGCCGAATATTAGCATTTCTTCATGAATATATGTATCAATTCGTACAAATTTAAAGCCGGAAGATAATTTTGCAGATAAATCATATAATTCGTTTAAACAGTCTGGTTTTGGAAAATTTGGGTTCGGAAGATGGTCTACAAGAAACTCGCAGTAATTCCAATCAAATGTATAAAGATAGTATTCTACCGGTCCCATTGAAAGATTTGTGCATACCATCACATATTTAGGAAAACCATTGAAACAATAGACTTTATAGTCGTATAAATCATTGCTCAGAAACTCCTCGCAAATGATTTTTCGCGGGATATTACGATAATGTAGTTCGCCGTAATTCAATGAATAATCCTGACGTAGCCATTTGTGGAGTTTTTTCTGGGCTACAGGAATATTGAAGTGGCTTTTATCCCGGCACAAAATATTGTAATTTGCCCCATGGGTGCATTTTAATACGAATTTATCGGGAAGTAATTTGAAATTTATAGTGTCCGGAGAATCGTAAACCCCATACAGTGTGTTAAGGTATTTCTCCAAACCGAGGTTTCTCAGGTAACCTCTGATACGGTATTTGTCTGCGCAAAGCTCTTTCTTTTTGTCTTGTGTATTAAAATTCAACCAAATCAGTTTTTCATACAGATCACGTGGGTTTTTTGAGTTGTAAAATTTCCCATACATTCTGTAGTAAAGAATCTGAAGGCTCAGTTTTGGGAATAATTTAATAAATAGTTTTTTCATATTCAATTAATTAGGGCTTACTGAATAACTTAAAAACACCTTGTTTTAAGACCTATTTCGCATTTTTAAGTGATTCAGCTGCAAGGTTTTTTCAGAAACCAAGCAATAAACCCTGCACCTTCATGGACCTTGCCTCCTGTTTTTATCCTATTCAGTGCGCCAATAAATACGGACATTGGCTAAAAACCTTATACTCTAGTATATTTTTATCCAATACGGCTACCGCCGTTGCTGAATACATTATGCCTTGTGTTATTCAGCACTCCCTAATTATCAATCAGCACATTTATCCATTTTTTTGAACGGAAACGGCTTGCTGCAATTGCTACTTTTATAATTTCTTCGCTATACACGAGGCACATGGCCCAGTATATGGGCAGTTTCAGTACAAGCACAGCGATAAAGGCAACAGGAATACCGAGAAACCAAACCATTGACAAGTCAAGATACATACAGAATTTTGTATCGCCGCCGCTTCTTAAGACACCGATGATATAGACAAAACCCAACATTCGAATGGGAATGAATACGGTGTTGATATATATGCATTTCATCGCGATGTCTCTGGATGATTCGGTTAGTCCGAAAAACCCGGAGATAGCATAACCGATAGCAAGATAAATTACCGCCAGGAAAAGCGCTGCTATGAACTCCATTTTAATCAGACGCCTGGCAATATCGTAAGCGCTTGCTGTTTTCCCGGCGCCGATTTCATTGCCGATGATAACGGCAGTAGCATTTCCCATACCTATCAGAAAAGCCCATATCAGATTAGATATGGTCAGGGAAACCTGTGCGGCGGCAATCGATGCGGTTCCCAGAAAACCGTATGCTATGAAATAGACTGATATCCCGATAACCCAGGCAGATTCATTAATGATGACCGGAATTGCGGTTTTAGTGACTTTCTTGAACATTTCTCGTGAAAAGCTGAAGAATTCATTAATATGGCCGGCAAGGGGGTGGTCTTTTGATTTGTAGATTATGGTTAGCAGGAGTACAAGCTCAACAATTCTTGCTGTTAGTGTTGCAATGGCAGCGCCTTTGACACCTAATTCCGGTGCACCCCAGTTGCCGTTTATCAATAAGTAATTAAGAAATGTATTTATGCTAAGGGCGATAATGCTTGCGACCATTGGGGATTTGGTTTTGTGAACGCTTCGGGATGCATAGGCGTAAACATAGGTTATAGCCACCGGAATATACGTAAATGCGGCAATTGAAAGGTAACTGGCCCCTTTTTCAATCACTACTGCATCTCTGATGAAAATGCTTATTATTTGCGACGGAAAGGATAGGGTGCCTATGGTGAACATGACTGACAGTGTTAATCCCAGCATGAAGGCCATCCCCATGATCTTCCGTATGCTGACAAGATCTTTTTTACCCCAGTATTGCGAGGTATATATACCCAGGCCACTGTATGCGCCAAAAAGGATAATAATCAGTATAAAAAATATACGGTTGGATATGCTGACCGCGGCAAGGGCTGCTTCGCCCCTTGAGCCAATCATCATATTGTCAATAAGATTTAATGCGGTGCCTACAAAATTTTGTATCGCAATCGGTAATCCTATTTTTAAAATTTTTGGTATCAGTGCTTTATTGGTGGTTAAATCAGTCAAAAAAATTCTCCCCTGATGTATACCGGACAATTATATATCATCCATTCCACATTGTCAGTATCAAATGAAAGCCTTAGGTAAACATATACCTAAAGCTCTATTTGATAGTGGGATAACGCAAGATAAGCGGCCGATAGTTCAATGATTCGAATTTGCAATTTTTCAGGGGGTAAGATATAATACAAAAACGTATTGCGATGATGAAAAACAGTAGGTTTTATGAAGTGGATAGAGAAGCGCCGGTTGGTGAAAGGCGTTGACAGAAGGAACTGAAACTCGTTTCGGAGCAGCTTGTGTGAAACATAGTAATGCAGGCCGGTGGTATACACCGTTATCAAAAAGAGATGATATTCTGTTAAAGGATATTAAAGTAGAGTGGTACCGCGGTCTTTTCGCCTCTATGCGAAAGGGCTTTTTTAATGTAAAGAAAGAGGAGCGACATGAAGGATTATGACCATAGAGCCATTGAAAAAAAGTGGCAGGCAATCTGGGATGAGAAGGAAACTTTCAAGACCGGAACAGACAGGAAAAAGCCCAATTATTATGCATTGATTGAATTTCCGTATCCCTCGGGCAAGGGGCTTCACGTAGGACATCCGCGGCCTTATACAGCGCTTGATGTCGTCGCTAGAAAAAGACGTCTTGAAGGATTTAACGTGCTGTTTCCAATGGGGTGGGATGCATTTGGTCTTCCGACTGAAAATTATGCAATAAAAAATAAAATACATCCATCCATCGTTACAAAAAATAACATTGCCAGGTTTAAAGGGCAGTGTAAATCCATTGGATTTTCTTTTGATTGGTCAAGGGAAGTAAACACAACTGATCCAAATTATTACAAGTGGACTCAATGGATATTTATGCAGCTCTTTAAAAACGGACTTGCCTATAAAAAGGAAATGTCAATTAATTTTTGCACATCATGCAAAGTAGGACTGGCAAATGAGGAAGTTGTTAATGGCGCTTGCGAGCGCTGCGGCAGCGAAGTCACCCGGAGGATGAAGAGCCAATGGATGCTTAAAATAACTGAGTACGCAGAAAGGCTCATCAATGACCTCGAACTGGTTGATTATCCTGAACGGGTGCGTGCCACCCAGATAAACTGGATAGGCCGTTCCGAAGGCGCTGAAGTAGATTTTAAAATAGCGGACACAGATGATGTGCTCCGTGTTTACACAACACGGCCAGATACGCTTTATGGTGCTACATATATGGTAATGTCTCCTGAACACCCATATTTACAGAAGTATAGAGACCGTATAAAAAACTATGATGAAATCATGGAATATGAGCGGATTGCCTCTCATAAATCCGATATGGAAAGGACTGAGCTTGCCAAAGTAAAGACAGGCCTTGAAATTGACGGCCTTAAGGCTGTAAATCCTGTAAATGACGAATTGATTCCGATATGGGTGTCTGACTACGTCCTCATGTCATATGGAACCGGAGCAATAATGGCGGTTCCGGCTCATGACCAAAGGGACTATGAATTTGCAAAGAAATTTGGCCTTCAGATTGTTGAAGTAGTCGGCGGAGGCGATATAAGCGAACAGGCCTTCACGGACATCGAAACCGGTATTATGATTAATTCCGGAATCATTGACGGCCTGAATGTCAAGGACGCAAAGAAAAAAATAACAGAACATCTGGTTGAAAAAGAAATTGGCGAGTTTAAAATAAATTATAAACTGAGAGACTGGGTATTCTCACGCCAGAGGTACTGGGGAGAGCCGATTCCTCTGGTTCACTGCGATAAATGCGGATGGGTGGCATTGCCTGAGAGCGAACTCCCGCTTTTACTCCCTGAAGTAGAGCATTATGAACCGACGGATACAGGTGAGTCGCCGCTGGCAAATATCACAGACTGGGTCAATACCATATGTCCGGAATGCGGGGGAGCCGCTAAACGCGAGACTGACACAATGCCTCAGTGGGCGGGATCCTCCTGGTATTACCTGAGATATATTGATGTTGATAATAATGATGCCATCGCATCAAAGGATTTACTGGAATACTGGACGCCGGTGGATTGGTATAACGGGGGAATGGAACACACAACCCTCCATTTGCTATATTCTCGTTTCTGGCACAAATTCTTGTATGATATAGGTGTTGTACCAACACCGGAACCATACAAAAAGCGTACTTCCCATGGGATGATTTTGGCGTCTAATGGCGAAAAAATGTCCAAATCCCAGGGGGTTGTAATAAATCCCGATGATATTATCGAGGAATCGGGTGCCGATACTCTCAGGATGTTTGAGATGTTCATAGGCGACTTTGAAAAGAGCGTGCCCTGGTCTGAAAACGGCGTTAAAGGCTGTAAAAGGTTTCTGGATAGGGTTTTTCGAATGATGCCCATGGTTAATGATGAATCGGGTTACTCGTCTGATATGGAAAGCAACATGCATAAAACCATTAAAAAGGTCAGCAATGACTTTGAGACTTTAAAATTCAATACAGGGATTGCAGCATTGATGTCGCTTGCAAATGATTTTTATCACAAGGGAAGTATAACTTCTGATGAATTCAAGACATTCCTTATATTACTTAATCCGGTTTCTCCGCATATTACAGAAGAACTTTGGATTGAAAAGGGATATGAAGGAATGCTTAACCAGGCTTCATGGCCTACCTTTGACGAATCCAAAACAGTGGATGATGTTATAGAAATAGTTGTGCAGCTTAACGGCAAGGTGCGAACCAAAATGGTGATTCCGACATCGCTGAACAGGGAGGCAATGCAGCAGGCAGCAATGGAGGACCCGGTAATAAAATCACAGGTTGAGGGAAAAACTGTTGTAAAAGTTATTGCAATTCCCGGTAGATTGGTTAATATTGTAGTTAAGTAGATTAATTATGCATTTATAGAGGTTGTCGCTCGGGGGAACGGCAACAAGAAAAAGGAGCCGGCCGGCTCCTTTTTCAGGGGACTTTTATCGGAGGGTATTATCTATGTTCATACGGTAGCTGCTATACCCGGGGGAATTAATCGTCGTCTTCATCTGTGTCTTTTGAAGGTGGTTCCACAAGTCCGGGAAGAGGTCTTATCGGTTCTTCCTGCTGTGGGAGGATTTCGGAAACCGTCAGTTGGCCCTGCAGCAGCATGGTATTATAATCAAAAGCTCTTAGCATTCCCATCTGCAAATAGTAAACAGTTTCGCCTATATAGGTTACTCTTGTTGGTGTGTAGTATGCCCAAATCATGCCTGCGTCTGTTCCCGCCGGCAGGATTCCCTTGAGTGAGAGCTGTCTGTTAACCACATTCACAATAACTGCGCCTTCCTGCCAGGACGAATACTCGCCGTAGCCCTTTGAGTTGTTAATCTGTGCACTGAACATTGCAACATTCTTTTCATCCCACCATGTGAATGCCCTGTGATTGTACTGTGCTTCAGTATACGAACCTGATCCACCGATTACCAAAGTGTCGATTTCTTTGGGATTGAAGGGGTCGGAGACATCAAATAATGATAGTTTGAGACCGCCGCTCTGAAAACCGGTTACGATTTCTTTGCCGTTTTCATCCTTCATATAAATTTCCTTAGTGTCGACTCCAAGACCGAGTAATAAACCATCGCCTACCGGATGCAGGTAATTTGAGAATCCCGGAATCTTAAGTTCGCCGGTGACCTTTGGATTAGCAGGATTGGAAAGGTCAAGTACGAACAGCGGATCCATGTTTTTGAAGGTTACAACATAACCGGTATTGCCTGAGAAACGTACTGAGTAAATTCTTTCTCCGGGGGCCAGGTTTTCTATGCTGCCGACATTATTCATATTTTTATCGAGAATGAATACATTATTCGAAGTTCCCTTTTCAGTCCAATGAGTTGTGGCAATACGGAAACTTCCATCGAATTCATCCATTGAGAACTGATTTAAAACATCGCCCTTGACGGAACCTGTCCCGGCGTATTTTACGGTTTTACCTATAAGGTCGTATTTGTATATTGCGGTTTTTGGTTCTTCGGGTTCGGGTGCTTTGGTTGCCGGTTTTTCAATAACAGTTCCGGGTTTGTCCTCTGATGAGGCAGTTGATGCTGTAGTTTCTACATCAACCATTTCAAGAACGGCAGGGAAGAAATAAAATACCGGTTTAACAATATATAAAGCATTGTGGCTCATATATATTGTATTTCCGCCGCCCATGACTGTTTCGGTTTTTACCGCGTTGTTGCTGTCTATGTCCATCACCGATATTGTCATGAATGAGTTATCCACGGGATTGGGCAGGTATGCAATCTCGCTGGGTTCGATTATCATACTGTCTTTGCTGACTGTACTGTCATAACGGTATGGAAGTACTTCACCTGGCTTAAGCTGTACATCCCCGCCGTAGAAATATGCCCATTTATTAGTAACAAGATAGAGGTTGCCGTCTTTCACCCTGGAGCTAAGGATGGAACCTTCGATTTTATATTCTCTGGTGAGAACCGGGTTGGATTTATTTGAGATATCATAAACCTGTGCAAATGTATATGATCTGCCGGGTATGTATCTGCCGGGCATAGTTTTGCTATCGCCGGATGAAGAATTCTCTTCAACCGCAATTTCTTCATACGTATAACCGATTGCAGTAAGATAGTTTCCGGTTATGTACATTTCACTGAATGTGGACATGTCTTCAAGTACGATTTTTGAAGTTATGCTCATATTGGCAGAGTCCGCAGCATCCACTATAATTAGTCTGTTGCCGCTTACAAAGTACAGATAACGGCCGTCATTTTTAATAACATCAGCCTCGTCAATTCCTGCCACCTGTACATTTGTTTCACCATGCGATTGGCTTTCGTTTCCACCTGAGCTATCCTTTGCTGCATTGGACGATGGAGCCGCTGCATCTTCACCCATGGCCATTTCAGGGAATTCGCCTCCCCTCATGCCATATGCATAGCCCGACGCTGTTTTACTCATATATTCCAGCATGGCGTCGAAGTTCTTGAATCTTGGAAGTTCTTCTGTATTCTCTATCTGGAATAATTCGTCACATCCGCTGAATGTGAAAACCATTGCAACCAATAAGAAAATCGTTGCTGTTTTCAATAATACTTTTTTCATTTTACACCACTCCTGTTTTGTTTTATGCCTCTTAGACTGAGAAGAATATTAAAAAGTTCCATTTAAATAAATCCGGTAGATTCAATGCATCGAAGAACATCATCCGGCACATAATTTAAATGAACTCCCGAAGGGTGATGCTCGTAATTTTAACAATTACTGAAGGGTGTTGCTCGAAAATGGTGGGTGGGATTATATTTGCAGATAGACCCTTAGCTCGGTGGTATCGTCAATCCGGACTTTAGGCTCCGGACTCAAAGTGACGTGGAATCGGCTTGTGAAAGCTTTGCCCTTTATATTGCGGTATTTTATCTTAATGTCATATAGAAGGAGATCGTTTATCATATCATTTGGCAGGTAAAACAAAAAACCGTGCATTTCGTTTTGAACCATGGATGCCATCTTTGTTTCAGGGCCGTCGGATATCAGGTAATCGCCTAAGTTTTTTACTTCAATATCAATCGCAGATGAATTTCCGGCATTCTTCAGCAAGAGTAAACCTACATTGCCTTTTGAAAGTACATCGGAAATAGCCTTTCGCGATTCAACAAGATAACTTGTATTGGTTTCGTAGAAGCTTCTTGTATGGATAATTGATTCTACAACCTGCGCGATTTTAGCGGGGTCGGCAACCGGCCGAAGAAACGGATGGTATTTTTTACTATCCCTGATAGATATAAATAACATGACCACCGTAACTGCAAAAAATAAGAATAGGGCAATAAGCAGCAATTCAAGCATTAGTGTTTCATTATAAATTAAATCTTCATATGGCATGGTTTTCACTCCTCAACTTCTTTTTTATTATATCGTATCATAAAGAAAAATAACAGCGCCGCAGCGATTGCCAGTGACAGCGGAATGATGAATCTTATTGGAAAAGCAGCCATATCAAGTCCTTCTGCCGCCGTCACAGGAATGATGCTTTTTGGGATGTCATAAGTAGTGTTTTCGGTTGAGACAAGATAGGTTGAACCGATTCTAATATCATTATGCATGTATAGAAGTTCACCGACTATTTCAGCTTTTTCCGGCTTATAGCCATCGGGTGTGAAAATAGTTGTTTCAATGCTAAGATTCCACAGGTTCTCATCCCTTGGCAGCAAGTATTCAATATTTATAGCAGATGCCACCTGATACCCAAGGCCGGCAGGCAGCGGGCTGTCAATAATTCCGCCTGCAGTTGTTATGGATTGTACGGCAAATTCATCAAACGCTCTTTTTATTAGTTCAAGAGAGAAATCAGCTGAGATGCTCCGCGACGGTATATTTGCAACTACACAGACGACCTCGCGTCCCGTATAATCATGGGCTGAACTGACAAGTGTGAATTTAGCTTTGCTTGTATAACCGGTTTTAACTCCTGTAACCAAAAATTCCATACCCTCATTTTCACCGAGAATTGGATTAGAGTTACGTATTGTATATGTTTTATCCCGCATATTTGTAACAGGGAGCGTGTATTCGATTCTGCTGACGATTGAGGCGAAGTTATAATTATCAAGAGCTTTTCTTGCTATCATGGCCAGATCGTATGTCGTCGTATAATGATTTTCATCATGGAGACCGTGGGGATTTACAAAGTTTGTATCCAATGCACCTGATTCTGCTGCCTTTTCATTCATTATTGTACTGAAATCTTCTACAGAGCCGCCTATATATTCTGCTACTGCCACAGCCACATCATTAGCGCTTTTTAGCATCAGGGCCATCAGCATGTCGTAAAGTTCCATTTCCTCGCCTTTTACCAAGCCAAGCCTTACAGCACCTGACTCCATGGGCCCCGATGCTGTTTCCGAAGCTGTTACAACAGAAGTAACTCCTGAATTAGCCAGTGCTGTATAAGCTGTAAGAATTTTAGTTGTACTTGCAGGGAATATCCTGTTGTGTGAGTTTTGCTCAAGCAATACAGCGCCGGTTTCTTGGTCGATTACTATGTAAAAGTAAGTGGATTCACCGGGTGTTTCAGCCCCGGCAACCGAAGGGATTGCAAATATAAATAGAACCATAATGAGTATTATAGAAATTATCTTTTGTATCATGGATATAGTATATCAAAAATTTATTGGGATAGAACAGAAAAATACTGACAAAAAAAGGAAATTAATACTAGAGGTGGAAGTCTTAATTGTTGGGAATGAATAATGAACCAGACGGATGGGAGGCATCAATGAAGAAAATCAGCAGAATAATATTAATCTCCGCGATAGTTGTTATAATTCTGTCAACCATAGTTTTATCATTAATAAGAGCTTCGGGGAGCAGGAAATTTTCAGATGATACTAAAACATCGGGCGTTGAAATATTGGAAAATGAAATTTTCCAAATAAAAATATATGTAACCGGTGAAGTTGTTTCTCCCGGAATAATTGAAATCAAAAAGGGTTCGACAATATTGGATGCGGTTGAGGCCTGCGGAGGCTTTACAGAACTGGCTAGCAGTAATATAAACCTTGTATATACCCTTGAAAAGAATGTCACTCTTATAATTAAGGGCAAAGAGGACGGAGGAGGGGTGCGGGTACTGGAGAAGCCCGGCGATGCTTTGCTCATAGATGACGAGAACGGAATAATCGATGGGAAAATCAACATAAATCATGCAGATGCCGAAGCGCTTGGATTGCTGCCCGGAGTCGGTGAAAAAACCGCACTGGATATCATCGCTTTCAGAGACAAATATGGTCCTTTTAATAAAATTGAGGATATTATGGGTGTTCCGGGTATAAAAGAGAGTAAATTTAATAAAATTAAAGAATATATCTGCATCGAGTAGTTTATAATGTAAACAAGACCAGCCATATTAAATTTATTTAAACAACTCGTTATTGACAATAAAAACATTCTATTGTAGCATTGCTGGTAAGGAATTTTTTTTGGTCATTGGAGGTTAAGATGTCCGGTTTTTTAGTAATGGGGGCAGCTGTACTGGTTACATTAGTGTTTGCTGCAATTAATTTTAAACAAGTTAAGAAGATGAGGGGCGGCAACGAATTAATGGAAGAAATCGCCCTGGCTATTAGGGAAGGTTCAAATACATTCCTTCTGCATGAACTTAAAGCAATGTACAAAGTAGCTATTTTTGTTGCAGTGTTACTGGGGGTTGTTGTCAACTGGTATGTTGGCGTTGCCTTTATAATAGGTGCGGTAATGAGTGGAACGGCAGGTTTTGTCGGAATGAAAATTGCAACATATGCAAATGTCAGGGTAGCAAATACAGCAAGGGAAACTAAAAGTCTGGGCCAAACGCTTAAAACAGCCTTCAAGGGCGGAAGTGTGATGTGGCTGAGCGTCGGTGGATATTCCATGCTGGGCCTGTTAATAATATTCGTTGTGTTTGGTAAATTAATGGGCCAGATGGATTCAGATAATCTGACAATCGTATCAAATTGGATCGGCGTTAACTATATTCCTTTTACAATGACCGTTGCCGGTTATGCCCTTGGATGTTCCCTGGTTGCGTTGTTTGACAGAATCGGTGGTGGAATTTACACAAAGGCCGCTGATATGGGAGCAGATTTAGTTGGCAAGACCGAAGCCAAGATTCCTGAAGACGACCCGAGAAATCCTGCAACCATCGCAGACAATGTAGGTGATAACGTAGGTGATGTGGCCGGATTAGGCGCAGACCTTCTCGAAAGTTATGTAGGGGCGATTATTGCCAGTACAACTCTTGCTGCATATATGTTTTACATTGCAAATGCCAAGGGAACTGGAATCATATCTGAATCTTTGGTACAGAAACTTATGATTTTTCCGGTTCTGTTTGCAGCTATCGGACTTTTGTCATGTACCATTGGAATACTTTATTTAATCTTGAAGAAAGTATCCAACAAACCACATAAGGAATTAAATTTATCAGTTTGGGTTTCAGCCGGAATTACGATTGTCGTAACCGGGGTTGTAACTTATCTGTTTTTTAATGGTGAATCAGCAACATTCGAAAATGCAGGATTTAATGTTGGAACCCTTTCTCCATGGATAGCGGCAGTCACAGGGATTGTCAGCGGCGTATTAATTGGATTGGTCGCCGAGTATTATACAAGTTATGATTTTAAGCCAACGCAGCATATTGCAAAAACATCGGTGCAGGGAACTGCGCTCACAATTACAACCGGACTAAGCAATGGTATGAAATCTGTGCTTCTGCCCGTTATTATTTTAGCAATAGCCGTCATATCATCGTTCTATTTTGCAGGTATTTACGGTGTAACAATGGCAGCCATCGGAATGCTTTCATTTGTAGCTACTACAGTTTCCGTTGATACATACGGACCTATTGCAGACAATGCAGGCGGTATAAGTGAAATGGCTAAACTTGATCCGGCCGTAAGGAAGATAACTGACAAATTGGATTCAGTGGGAAACACTACAGCTGCCATAGGAAAGGGATTTGCAATAGGCTCTGCAGCATTGGCTGCGCTTTCGCTTCTTGCCTCATACCTATATTCCCAGGTTAGCGGCGCAGGGGATGTTGAAGGATTTACCCTGTTACTCAACATTATAAATCCTCTTACACTTGCCGGGGCACTCGTTGGCGGAGCCATTCCCTTCTTCTTTTCAGGATTGCTTATTGATTCAGTTGCTAAAGCAGCAGGGAAGATGGTTGAAGAAGTCAGACGTCAATTCAGGGAATTCCCCGGCATATTAACAGGAGATGTGAAACCGGACTACAACCAATGCATTTCCATTTCATCAGAAGGTGCTCTAAAAGAGATGACTCTTCCGGCGGCAATAGCCATACTTCCTCCTTTGTTAGGCGGATTCATTTTTGGTGCTGAGTTTGTGGGCGGATTGCTTATCGGCACGTTGTTGTCGGGCATAATGCTTGCACTGTTTACAGCAAACGCAGGAGGTTCATGGGACAATGCTAAGAAACTGGTTGAGACAGGTGGCGTAGAGGGGCACGGCAAAGGCAGCGAAACCCATAATTCGACTATTATCGGAGATACGGTAGGCGACCCGCTTAAGGACACTGTTGGACCTTCGCTTGATATACTTATTAAGATAATGTCAGTAATATCGCTTATTGGAGTTTCGATATTCCAAAAATTCAACCTGTTTGAATTACTGGGGCTGACCAATTTGTTTAAATAAGGCGGAATAATGAAATATTTGAGATTTGAAAAAGATTCTGCAGAAGGTTATGGTATTCTCCAAGGCGATAAAGTTAAAGTACTGAAAGGCGACTTTCTTGAGGAGGTTGCCTTTTCGGGCAGAGAGTATAATGTCAGCGAAGTCAGGCTTTTAGCTCCGGTCAAACCCAAAAAAGTAATTGCCGTCGGGTTGAATTATCTGGACCATATAAGAGAATTCAGCGACAGGCCTGTGCCTGAAAATCCAATACTGTTCGTTAAACTTGCGAATACGGTAATTGGTCCCGGTGATGAAATTATTCTACCCCGGGATTATCAAAGGGTGGATTTTGAAGCGGAGCTGGCGGTTGTAATATCTGATTATTGCTATCAGGTAACTCCGGAGGAAGCCCCTGATTACATACTGGGCGCAACCTGTTTAAATGATGTAACCGAAAGGATTGTTCAAAAAGCGGACGGGCAGTGGACGAGGGGTAAAAATTTTCCCACCTTCTGTCCTATCGGGCCATACATTGTCTCCGATATAGATTTGAGTAATCTTGAGATTAAGGCGATTTTAAACGGCGAAATAAAACAGCAATCAAACACAAAGCATTTTTTATGGAACCCTTATGAACTAATCAGCTTTATATCAAACTCAATCCCACTGGAAATCGGTGATGTGGTCACAACGGGTACGCCGTCAGGTGTCGGACCTATGAAAACAGGGGACAGTATTACTATTGAAATTGAAAGTATCGGCTCTCTCACTAATCCAGTAAAATAAATCTTAAATATGCCCGAGGCATATTTATGAAATTGTGGAATATCAGCCCTCCGCTATTATTCCAAAGGAGAATCTTCTAAAACATCAGCCCAAGGCAACATTAATGACAAGAGGTTAAAAAGCGCCGGGTGGTTATGACCGGCGCCTTGTGTTTGTGTTTTTATTGCTGTTGGCATTAAAGTTTGGGAATTTCTTCCAAAAGAAGGGGAAGAATTTCAAACAAATCACCCTCAACCGCTATATCGGCCATTTGCATTAACGGTGTGTCGGGGTCTTTATCAATAGCAATTATAAGGTCAGATGACTGCATGCCCACAAGATGCTGGATTTGACCGGATATACCGCAGGCAATATAAACTTTAGTCTGAACAGTTTGCCCTGTTTGGCCGACCTGATGGTTGTAAGCTATCCAGCCTGCATCAACCGCAGCCCTGCTGGCCCCAACCGCGCCTTCTACTTTAGCAGCCAGTTTTTTCAGAAGTTCAAAACCCTTCGGGCCTTTCATTCCTCTTCCGCCTGAAATTATTATCTGTGCATCTGCAAGATTCACAGTGTTTTCCTGGCTATGAAATACTTCAAGTATTTTCTTGATTCCGGATATATCGGAAACTTCGATACTTTCTTTAATTATTTCTCCTGTGCGATTTGTATCGGGTTCGGGAACTTTCATAACCCTTGGCCGCACCGTAGCCATTTGAGGACGATGATTCGACGAACGGATGGT
>JAUVJE010000030.1 GCA_030592355.1 Clostridia bacterium | reverse complement strand
GACACAATCGAAACAGATACAAGGGAATATGTAATAATGGTGCTGATTGCTGCAATCGGCATAGCTGTTATTTTTACAGGAATCAAACAAATTAAAGATAATAAAACCCTTCTTGAAGGCATTCCGAAGAACACGATTGATGAAATGATGACTGAGATGGCGCTTTTTAAAAGCCTTGACCTTTCTGTAAGGGACATAACAAGACACTTGACCAAAGAAACGGAAAAGTATTTCATAAAAAACCCAATAATTTTATATGCGGACGACATAACGGATGCCCTTGAAAAATACAGGGATAAAAAAGTCGCTCGCAAGGAAATGCTTGTCTGGAGTCATATGATGAAATTCAGCCAATGTTATGTATATAATCCTGATAGGCATGATGAAATTGAAAGCGTGGTAAAAGCAATACAAAAAAGACTTGTCAAAGAAGAGGATCTTTCTGAAGAAGAAATTTATTATTATGTACGTGCTTTGGACGATAATACGGAAATCTGACGGGTTAATCACTGACGCACCGCAGATTGCACAGCAATCGAGGAACGTCAGCGGCGACATGAATGATAATTTCATGCAACAGGCTTGAAACGAGTGAACATTATCATTTTGGAGAGGACAAAGATCGCAAAGCATATAAATTCAACCACCGTATATGATTTTATTCATCTGGTGGTTTTTCTTAACAATAATATGTCTGGCTTACTTCGTTTGCTTCGGTTTTCTACTCATTGGTGTATATTTCATACACGGCATTCGTAAAAAGCCTTGCAAGCCTCGTCTGAAGTCAAATTATTTCCGTCAGACTGAAATATTAATTTGGCATCAACGCATGGCATAAAAAGAAAACAACCACTGGACTTCAATCTTAAGCTGACTAGTGGTTTTCAAATTATTTGTATAAAAAAGCTTTTCGCAAACTAACCCTAAGGGCAAATTCGAGAAAACTATACCGGCTGTTAATTCCATTGGATAAACGATATGTAACCGGTTAAAGAATATTGGTATTAATAATTATCTGCTGCTTCTTCACCACTGACTATGGCTACGGATGAACTGCATCCCAGCCTGTCGGCTCCTGCATTAATAAAATCGACTGCGGTTTGATAATTACGCACGCCTCCGGCAGCCTTTACCTTTGCTTTATCGCCGACTGTTTTTTTCATGATAGCGACGGCCTTAAGGGTTGCACCTTCCTTATTAAAACCTGTAGAGGTTTTAACAAAATCAGCACCTGCTTTTACACATAATTCGCAGGCTTTAACTATTTCCTCGTCATCAAGCAGGCAGGTTTCGAGAATTACTTTTACAATAATATCGTTGGTATGGGCGGCCGCCGTGACGATTTCTATATCTTTTAAAACATAATCATAATTGCCGTCTTTAAACTTGCCTATATTCATGACCATATCAATTTCGTCAGCACCGTCTTCAATGACGTCCCTCGCTTCGCACACTTTGTTTTTTGTGGAGCAGGCTCCAAGGGGAAATCCTATTACAGCGCAAATCTTCACATCTGACGGATCAAGTAGGTCTGATGCGTACTTTATTCTGCAGCCATTAAGGCAAACCGAATAGAATCCGTGTTCCAAAGCTTCGCCGCAAAGTTTTTCAACAGATTTTTTATCAGCCTCCGGATGCAGCAGTGTGTGATCTATATATTTAGCAACATTCATAATAAACCTCCTAATGATTTAATCATGTCATCAATGAGAGTATCTTAAATACACACCCATTATATCAAAATAATGATAGAAATTAATAATCCGTTTAAATATTAGCAAAAAATTAACAGCCAGTATAATGACAATTAATGGTATTGGCAAATATAATGTTCTTTGAAAGGAGAGAGCTTATGGCCAGAATAAAACTATATTTTGATGTAGAAGATAAAGAATATTTTCGGAGATTAGAGGAATACATCCTGGCTAACTTCAGCATGTATTTTGAGATAAGCGATAAAAAAGAAGCGGGTCCGGGCACCTGTATAGTAAGTGATTATATTAATAAAAGGAACCGGAAGGGAGTTTTTCTGGTAAAAAAAGAAAAAGGCGATATTTCAAAATTTAAAAGTGCTTTTGAAATTTGCTCGGTTCTTCTTAAAATGAACAGTATAGGACCCTGCTCTACGGCTTTCCCGGGGAAACGCGGTCCCATGATTGTATGTGTTACATCTGCTTCGGGAGGTGCAGGGAAAACGACCATTGCCAAGGCAATGAGTTGTGAATTTGCATCAAAAGGGAGAAAAGTGCTTTACATAAATCCCAATCCGTTTTCATCTTCAGAACCGGTTTTTAATGAAAAAGAGAAAAACTCATATTCAAGACTAAGGTATTACATAAGTAAAGAGGAGGAAAATATAATCGGCCGGATTAAAAGTCTGGCCTCACACGATGCGCAAAGAAGAGTAGATTACATAGTTAATAAAATTCCGTCACCTGATGGGTTTTTAAATGCCCGGGAAGCCGCATGGATGATGGAGGGAATAGTGAATAATTGTCCTTACAATACAGTGGTTTTTGACATTCCGTCTTATCCGGGCGAAGGACACATTGAGATAATGAAATATTCTCATAGAAATTTCATAGTGCTCCCGGGTCCCAGCGATGAAAAATATAATGCCTATCAAACATTTATTAAGTCTAATGGAGTGGGTTCTATCGTTGAAGTAAATAATTTCTCCAATGAAGGTGAAAACCCGATTCCCAGGGTCCTGGATATCTTTACGGCCAGACCCCTTGAATTTTGGAATGCAATTGCCGGACTTTGTTTTTTGTCGGAGGAGAAATATGAAAATAGCAATTGAACGCATTAAACAACAGGTAGCTCAGGATATGGAAGGCAACGAGAAAGTCAGTGATGAGTCTATTGACGAGTCCATTGAATATCATTCATTCCAATATTGTGAAAAAGAGGGAATCAATTTGTCAGAAACCGAAAAACTAATAAATATAATCCATAACGAAATGCTGGGATTCGGGGTTTTGCAACCGTTGTTTAAAAATGACGGTATTTCCGAAATAATGGTAAACAGCGGAAGAGTTTTTTATGAGAAAGACGGTAGAATTTATAAATCCGATATTAGTATAGCCGAACCGGGAGAATTCATGAAAATAATCCGTACTATTTGCAGAAAATCCGGACGTACCGTAAACGCTTCGTCTCCTATCACAGATGCATGCCTTGACGACGGGACGCGAATCAATATTGTACTTAATCCCATTTCAGTGGATGGCCATTCTGTTACCATAAGAAAATTCCCCGATAATCCCATTACACGGGATGAATTGATAATGGCCGGGTTTGTTACGGAAGAGGCAATGCATTTTTTAGAAGACACCTTTATCGCACGATACAACATTTTTATATGCGGCGGGGCAGGAACGGGAAAAACAACGCTTTTAAATGTATTGGCCAATTGCTCGGGAAAAGCGGAAAGAATTATTACGATTGAAGATTCAGCGGAGCTTTGCATCACATCGGTGGAAAATCTGGTGCGGCTTGAAGCTCGAACGGGTAATGCGGAAGGAGGAGAAATAACAATCAGGGAGCTGATAAAAGCAAGCTTGAGAATGCGTCCGGACCGGATAATCGTCGGCGAGGTCAGGGGAGGAGAAGCCTTGGACATGCTTCAGGCAATGAATACGGGCCATGAGGGGTCAATTTCAACGGGACATGCCAATTCTTGCGCTGAATTGATATCCAGACTTGAAACAATGGTTCTTACAGGAGCAGATATTCCTTTGCAGGCTGTCAGAAAACAGATAATAAACGCAATTGACATTATAGTGTGCCTTGGTAAAAATCATCACAAAAGGTATATTTCACAGATATGCGAATTAATTTCCGGAAAGAATGGAGATGCGGTGCTTAATCCAATTTATGACTATAATTATGCCAGTCACCGGTTGCAAAAAAGCGGGGAATTGATGAATCCGGAGAAATTGACGAGGTTGTCTTATGATTAAGAAACTTTGTATATTGGGGCCTGCAGGGTTCGCCGCAACGTATATGTTTTACAGAAACATATGGATTTCTTTTATCGGAACGGCAGTTTTCATAATTTACGGTTTATTTGACAAAAAGAATGTCAAAATAAAAAGAGACAGGAAAATGAAAGCAAGGTTTTTAGATTTTTTAATGTGTCTCGAACCGCTTTTAAAAACATCAGGTACTTTTAGCCATGCCTTTACAGAAGCCGTAACAGATTACAAACGTTTCCATGGGAAAGACGAAATGTGCCTCTGCCTGGATTCGGCAGTCAATGATTTCAGAATTAACAAACTGACTTCAGACGTTCTTGAATCAATGGCTGAAAGGATGGATTTGGAAGATGCCCGTACATTTTCAGGCAGTATGGCCGTATGCGAGGCAACCGGGGGCAATGCCGTTGAAGTCACAGGTAGAACGACAGAGCTGCTTGTAGCCAAAATGAGAATCTTGTGTGATATAGACACAGTGCTGTCTGGGAAAGTTTTTGAACAGAAAATAATCACATTAATGCCATTTGCACTTATTGGGCTGTTTACTGCCAGCGCAGAATCATATCTGGAACCGTTATTTTCTACAATCCCGGGAAGAGTCGTAATGAGCGTAGCGGGGTTATTGTTTCTCATACAATGGTTTATCGGCAGAAGATTGATGCATATAGAGGTGTAGCTATGGCAATAATTATTTACACGGTTTCATTAATACTGTTATTTATTATCAGCATATGTTTGGGAACGAAACAATCCCTGAAACATGCAGCATATACATCATTTTTATTTCCTGCGGTTTTTATGGCGGCTAAAAGAATAATAAAGAAAGATTTGTTAAATTACGGAAGCAAGCTGATGTTTCTCTATGGGGCAAGAGGGAATGAAAGTTTGTATGTAACCCATTGGGCGATTAAATTTTCCTCATTCATTCTGTTTGCAGGATTTCCCGTTGTCCACCTTAGCCTGGCTACTCCGGGATATATAGAAAGTATGCTTTCATGTGCGATGCCTGTATTGGGATTCCTTTTGCCTGATGTGGATTTATCTTTAAAAATCAAGCAGAAAAAAGAGAGGATTATGTTGGCTTTCCCTATCTTCTGTACCGATCTGGCAGTAATGTCGGGAGCGGGTCTCAATATAACGACTGCATGGGAAAAGGCAGTGGAAAAGGACTCTTCGGGTGAATTTTACAAGGAGGCAAGATTTGTGTTGTTGAAGACAATGACAGGTACGCTGTTTTGTGATGCCCTCAAGGTCTTTTCTGCAAATCTGGCAATGCCTGAAATTCACACTTTTGTAACTATTGTAAATCAGGAAATTAAATCAGGAAGCGGAGGTATGGCATATAAACTAAAGGATTGTGCAAAGAGAAGTTGGAATACAAGGGAAAATATTGCAAGGAAAAAGGGAGAAGAAGCGGTTTCAAAGCTTGTTTTCCCGCTGGCTGTCGGACTTGCGGGAATATTATTGGTTTTGGCTGCACCCGCGGTAATGATTATGAAAGGAATGTAGACAATGATCAAAAAAATAAAAGCAACGATGTGTAATAGTGGAATGGGTACCGTTGAGGTAGTAATTATAGTGGCTGTACTTGTAGGGGTGGCTCTTATATTCAGGGATGCGATAGTTAAATTTGTAAATGACATAATCGAGAGCATATTTAATGATTCTGATATTGTTAATAAACTGAGAACGGGGTATTGATATGAAGTTTGAGCACATAGAAATAGGCGGCAGGAAATTCATGACAGCCAGAGGCGATATGGTGTGTCCGGGATATATGCCTGAAATGGTAATGATAAATATGCCGGGAAATATGGTGCCTTTCAATTTTACAAAAAGTGAAACAAATGCCAAAGCTATGTATGAAACAGACACATGGAGAACGCTTAAAGATTACCTGATGGAAAACGGTGCTGATGAGCAATGGATAAAAAGATTTTTAATTTCAATTGACGGAATTCTTGCTCTTTGCGGAGAGTTCCTGATAGATCCTGATTTTATTATGATGGATACGGAGTTAATATTTCTTACAGAAAACACAGGAATTATGCACTATATATTCAATCCGTTTGAAAACAATGATTTTAACGGTGCGTGCAGAAAAGTACTGGCGGATATATCCGGGAATTATTTTGTTGACCATGCTGTCTCCGGAGAGATTTTCAGGGAGAGGTTGTTACGGGAAGTCGGAAGGAAGGATTTCAACGCCAGGAATCTTTTAACCCGGTGGGATGGCCTTTCTTTTAGTACTGATAATAAAACAGACAGTGAAAAACAGCACACTGTACACGCTCCGGGAAAAAAGATGGACTACTTTAAATCTTTTATTAACAGAATGGGAAACAAGGAAAAGGAATCAAATGAAACACAGGCAATAACCAACATCACCGAAGGCATGTGCCTGACGGGCATATGCAGTATCAACACAAGGATTTTTATTAAAAAGGAGGGAGTAACCGTAGGCAGGGGAATGCTGCAAAAAGACTATGGGCTTTATAACAGCAGTATTGGGAAAGCTCACGCAAGGGTTTATGAACAAGATGGAAGTGTGTACGCTACAGATTTGGGGAGTAGAAACGGAACATACCTAAATGGTGAGAAAATGGATAAAAGAATCCCTTTAAAAATAGAAAGAGGAGATATTCTTGCTTTTTCAGATGAAGAATTTATTCTATGCTGACTTTGCCGGTTATCAAAAAATCATAACCTGGAATGAGTTTTTAAATATTCCTTAACAGCGCTAAGTATTTGTTTACTTGCAGTACCGTCGCCATAAGGGTTTACAGCGGTGGCCATACGTTCGTAGGTTTCCTGATTAGTTAAAAGATCGGTTGCATCGGCAATTATTTTATCTTTTTCCACTCCGGAAAGTTTTACGGTTCCCATTTCAACGGCTTCCGGTCTCTCGGTTTCTTTCCTAAGAACCAATACCGGTTTGCCAAGGGCAGGGGCCTCTTCCTGAAGGCCGCCTGAATCCGTCATTATCATATATGACTTCTTCATTAAGTTATGATTATCGCTGACGCTGATGAAATCCGTAAGTATTATATTGTTTATGCCTTCCATAGCCGGATAAATTGTATTTCTGACTGCGGGATTGGGATGAACGGGATAAACAAACACAACATCGTTGAATTTTTCAGCGATTTCAACCACCGCGGCGCAAATATTTTCAAGAGGTTCGCCAAGATTTTCACGCCTGTGGGCAGTCAGGGTTATTATCCGCTTGTTGTTAAAATCAAGCTTGTTAAGAATACTACGCTCAAACACATAATTAGTGTTAACAGTTGTGTCCAGGGCGTCAATGCCGGTGTTTCCCGTAACAAATATATTCTTATCCGGAACATTTTCATGTAGGAGATTTTTGCGATTTGATTCCGTAGGTGCAAAATGCAGGGTAGCCAGTGACGCAACGAGCTTTCTGTTCATTTCTTCTGGAAAAGGAGAGTAATTATCGTGTGTTCGAAGACCGGCCTCTACATGACCTACCGGGATTTTCTTATAAAAGGAAGCAAGGGCGCATATAAGACATGTTGCAGTATCGCCGTGCACTAAAACCAAATCGGGTTTTTCTTTTTCAAGAACTGCGCTGAATTTATCCATTATAGCGGAGGTTACATATTCAAGAGTCTGCCTTTGTTTCATAATATTGAGGTCGTAATCCGGAGTTATACCAAAAATATTATTAACCATATCAATGGTTTCCCTATGTTGGGCTGTTGTACACACGATAGTTTCGACAGAAGAATCCTTTTTAAACTCGAGCACCACAGGTGCCATTTTCACCGCATCGGGGCGTGTGCCGTATACTATTAAAATTTTACTCATGACCAACCTCTTCTCCCGGTGTATCCACCGTATTATCCGAATCGAGAACAGTTTTTAGGGCGAGGTGTTTGGAAGGCTTGTAAATAAAAGCTATAACGGCAATCAGGACAACCACGAGAGAAATAATAAGAATACCTATATTCTTCATACCGTTGCTGGCCATTATAACTGACAGTATGCCTAAAAGGATACTGGCGGCATAGAGAATCAGAACAGTAGTCTTTTGACTGAATCCAAGGTCATCCGTCAGCTTATGATGTATATGCTGTCTATCGCCGTGGTAAAAGGGCTTTCCTTTGATTGTGCGCCGGAAAAACGCAAGGACTGCATCAAGAAGCGGCAGCCCGAAAGCTACTACGGGGATAAAAATGGAAAGGGCGGTGTATGATTTCAACGTTCCCTGCATTGAAATCATTGCAAGGGTAAATCCTATGAAAGCCGAACCTGATTCACCCATAAATATCCTGGCCGGATTAAAATTAAAGGGAAGAAACCCAAGGCATGCGCCTGCAAGGGCAATAGTTACTATAGCCGCATATGCCCCAAGCATTTCTGAATCAGGCCTTATCAGAGAAACTGCAAAAAGCGTTATTGCGCATATTGCACCGGTCCCGGCGGCAAGCCCGTCTAATCCATCCACGAGGTTAAAGGCATTTGTAAGGGCAACAATCCAAAAAATTGTAACTGCAAAGGAAAAAACAGGGTGGAGGATAATCAATGATGTCAGAGAATTCGGGTCAGTGAAGAATTCGATTCTTGATCCTGAAATTAAAATTGCTGTGACTGCAGCCGCTGTCTGGAAAAAGATTTTGTAAAGAGGCTTTAATTCGATAATATCATCTATCATTCCCATTAGTACTATTATAAGCAAGCCGCATACAAGTCCGATCAGTTCTTTGCTTGCAACAAAATTTTTATTAAAAATATAATTAAGAAGAATAGCTATTATAAAGCCTGCGATTATGGTTAATCCGCCTAAAAGAGGTATTGGTCTGCTGTGTATATGACGTTCTTTTAAAGGAACGCTTATTGCATTCGAAAAAAAAGCAAGACGCCTGACCAGGGGATAGATGGCCAAAGACACCGAAAAAGATATTATAAATGTCAGAACGAAACTCATTTTTCAACCTCATCGAAATTTACGAGTTCGATACCGGATTCATTCAGCATGCTCATAGCAAGCTCATCCGGATAAGAGCCGCGGTACACTAGTTTCACTATGCCGGCATTTATCATGAGCTTGGCGCAAAGGGAACAGGGTTGCAGAGAAACGTACATTGTAGCGCCCTTTACAGATATGCCGGTATATGCCGCCTGGACAATGGCATTTTGTTCTGCATGGATAGCACGGCAAAGCTCATGGCGTTCACCGGAAGGAATCTTAAGCTGATCCCTAAGGCACCCTACTTCCGCACAATGTGTGATTCCTGCCGGAGCCCCATTGTAGCCTGATGTAAGAATTCTCTTTTCTTTTACAATCAAGGCACCTACCTGCCTGCGAAGACATGTGGAACGGGTTTTCACCAGATCAACGATTTTCATAAAATATTCATCCCAAGAAGGTCTGGACATGCTGACTCCTTTATTTGGTTCCGAACAACCGATCTCCCGCGTCGCCAAGACCGGGAACTATATATGCGCTTGAATTAAGTCCCTGATCCACACAGGCACAAAAAATCTGGACGTCCGGATGGATTTCACGGACTTTTTTTATTCCTTCGGGAGCGGCAATAATGCACATTAGTTTTATTTGTGTAATACTGCGCTGTTTAAGAAAAGTAATGGCAGCGGCGGCAGAACCACCGGTTGCCAGCATTGGATCAAGAAGCACCATCTCGCGTTCGGCCGCATCTTCAGGCAATTTACAATAATATTCAACTGGTTCAAGGGTATCGTGGTCTCTGTATAAACCGATATGCCCCACCTTAATCATAGGCATGAGTTTGAGCATTCCGTCGACCATCCCAAGCCCGGCCCTTAGTATTGGAACGATTCCCATCTTTTTTCCGGAAAGAACTTTTGTCTTTGCGACACCTATAGGCGTTTCCAGTTCGATTTCTTTTAGCGGCATATCCCTTGTGACTTCGTAGGTCATAAGCATGGCGATTTCACTCACCAATTCACGGAATTCCTTTGTATCTGTATTCTTATCCCTTAATAGCGATACTTTATGTTGTATCAGCGGATGATCGAAAACGAATACCATATCATCGTATTTCTCGTAGGTCATTATTTGCCCTCCTTGGAAGCTTTTTCTTCTATAAGTCTTATTTTTTCATTTCTTTTTTCATATCTGCCGCCGAGATAATCTGTGTACAGGAACTCTTTTACTATATCCAAAGCAAGATCTTTTCCAGTGGTACGGGACCCTACAGTAAGGACATTAGCGTTATTATGCTGACGTGCAAGACGGGCATGGAGGCCGGTGGTGCATAAAGCTGCCCGAATGCCTTTGAATTTATTAGCTGCTATTGACATCCCGATTCCAGAACCACATACAAGTATGCCTTTTTCAGATTGTTTTAAAAGGATAGAGTTTGCGATTTTTTCAGCATAATCCGGGAAATCGACAGAGTCGTCCGTATCAGGTCCGAAATCCATATAATCCAAACTTTCAGACTGCAAATATTTTATAATTGCTTTTTTCAGAAAATACCCGGCGTGATCGCTGCCAATAGCTATCATTATTGCCTCCGAAAATAAATTTTCTTCACTTATTTTATATTAACAAAGCGCTTATGTCAAAATGAAAAACTTGTTTTCCGTTTATAAATATGTGCCTGTTACCTTTAGTTTCTGTTAGTAGAGTTTCTTTTGTGTCTAAATAGAGAGAGACCTCCAAAACCACCGATAATAGCAAGATAAAAACCAAAATCATACCACCAACCTGTATTAACCGCTTCATAGATTCTTATACTTCTATTAAAAAGACTAACTACAAGTGAAACAGGGGCAATCCATCCATGCCATATTCCCCATAGGAAATTTGCCGGTCTATTTTCAGTAGCTTTCCCATCGCCCGGAATGCATCCTGAAAGCAGCATGACAAGCATAAGGGATAGTAAAACAAGAATTATTATTTTTTTAGTCATAGAAACGCCTCCATTACGATGTCAACATGATTATATCACAGCACGATCGGAAAACAGGGAGCTATACTTGGGACAGTATCCTAAAAACAAGAAAAAGAAAGTTTTCAGGTGTCATCCCTCGTAATTTTTTTATTCTCTTTTCAAGTTTTACCAGAGGTATCATTACACGGTGTCCGCACCCCTGGCTGGTTAATTCTCTTATACCGTCCGGTTTAAATGCCATTCCAGCCACACAACCTGAATTAGGCCAGATGGTGTCTTTCACGGCATTGTACCGTGCTTACTGTGTTAGGTGCGATGTTTTGGCTCAATTACGTATATCTCATACGCGTAATCGCCCCAACACCTTCCTGCCTTGTATAGAAGAGAATTTCCTGTGCCAGCCTGTATGCGAAGGCTGCTATTAACTATTCTCGAGTAATTTTTTTTATTTTCTTTTCAAGTTTTACCCGGGGTATCATTACACGGTGTCCGCACCCTTCGCATTGAATGCGAAAGTCTGCGCCAACACGCAGCACCTTCCATTTTTTTGAACCGCAGGGGTGCTGTTTCTTAAGTTCCAATATGTCGTTTAACCTTAAATCAACGGGCATTTAAACTTCCTCAATATTTTGTAAGATATGAATTTAATTCCCATTGCGTTACTTTAGTGCGGTAAGAATTCCATTCGCTGGTTTTAGCTTCGATAAATTTATCAAACACATGTGGCCCAAGCACTTCTTTGACAAGGGCGCTCTGCTTCATAGTGCTAATCGCTTCGCTAAGGTCGCCGGGAAGAGATACAATCTTATTTTTCTTTCTCGCCCTCTCGTTCATTTCAAAGATATTAGCATTGACCGGAGCAGGAGGCTCAAGGGCTTTCTCTATACCGTCAAGTCCCGCTGCAAGAATTCCTGCGAGGGCAAGATATGGGTTACAGGATGGATCTGGATTTCTCAATTCAAGCCGCGTTGAAGTTCCGCGTGCTGCGGGAATTCTGATTAACGGACTTCGGTTTTTTGCAGACCAGGCAACATATACCGGTGCTTCATATCCCGGGACAAGTCTTTTATAAGAATTGACGGTAGGATTGGTCAGGGCTGTTATGGCGGCAATGTTTTGGGTTAGTCCACCCAAAAAATGATAGGCATCCCTACTAAGCTGAAGTTCGCCGGCCGGGTCAAAAAATACATTCTCATCACCCCTGAACAGAGAAATATTAGTATGCATGCCTGATCCGTTTATGCCTTCAATCGGTTTAGGCATGAATGTCGCATGAAGTCCGTGTCTTTGTGCAATGACTTTTACAACAAGTTTAAATGTGAGTATTGCATCAGCGGCGGTAAGCGCATCTGTGTATTTAAAATCAATTTCATGCTGGCCGGGGGCGACTTCGTGATGACTGGCTTCGATTTCAAAACCCATTTCTTCGAGAACCATGCTTATATCACGCCGTGCGTTTTCGCCAAGGTCAATGGGTCCGAGATCAAAATATCCTGCGTTGTCATGAGTAATGGTAGTCGGATTACCGTCGGCGTCCGTAAGGAACAGAAAAAACTCGCACTCCGCTCCAACATTATAATGATCGTATCCCATGGCGCTGGCTTTAGAAATTGCTTTTTTTAACACAAAACGCGGGTCGCCGCTAAAAGGTTCGCCTTCCGCAGTATATACATCACATATGAGCCGGGCCACTTTTCCGACCTGCGGTCTCCAGGGGAAAATAACGAATGTGTCCGGGTCTGGTCTGAGATACATATCAGACTCTTCAATTCTCGCAAATCCCTCAATTGAAGATCCGTCAAACATACATTCATTATTCATTGCCCTGTCAAGTTGATCCACCGTTATAGCGACATTTTTTAGCACGCCGAAAATATCGGTGAACTGTAAACGTATAAATTTAACATTCTGCTCTTTCACCAATTCGAAAATATCTTCTTTAGTCCTTTTAACTTTCATATTCTTCCCCTTTCAGACACAGCAGTAAGTATTACCGCAGCAGTTTTCCATATAAGAAATAAAACGACGCACACAGCCCCGGTCAAAACCGGAAAGTATGAAACGCCGCTGTTTCGCAATATTAAATTTCAGCCTTTAATCTACTGGCTCGAACATATCTTTGCCTGCTCCGCATTCAGGACAGACCCAATCTTCCGGAAGATCCTCAAATGAAGTGCCGGCCGGAATATCAACTGTGTCGTCGCCTAGTTCCGGGTCGTACACATAACCACACAAAGTGCATACATATTTAGTCATGAAATTCACCTTCTTTCTGTATACGCTAAGTACATTTTGATATATAATTTAAAAAAAATCAAGTGGGTGGAATAAAAAACTGGGATTGGTCCCGTTATATGCGGATTTTTATTGCAATAGAATTGGATAATAATATTAAATATCACCTTTGCAGTGTGTCAAAAAGACTTATGCCATATTTTGCCAAGGCCAGATATACGCGCTTAGAAAATTATCACATCACATTGAAATTCATAGGGGACACAAAAAGAACAGAATTCGAAAAAGTAGTTTCAGCTGTAAAAAAAACAGCGCTTCGGATTGATGGTTTTATAATACGAACTTCCGGGGCCGGTAGTTTTAAAAAAAGGAACAGGCATATTTTTTATTGCTCGGTAGAATCTTCACCAAAACTTCAGGAGCTATATAGTATTTTATGCAGCGAATTGAATAGTGCAGGAATAGAAACCGAAGACGGGAAATATACCCCGCACATCACACTGGCAAGAGAAGCTGTACTGGATAACGAATACCCCGATATTAAATTTGAAAGCAAGGTAATAAAAGCCAGTTCAATCAGCGTGATGGAAAGTACGATAATAAATGGGAAACTTACATATATACAAAGATTCAGAGCGAATTTAAGGAGGCAGGATAAATGCTAAACAAAGTGGAATTTGATATCTCAAAAAAAGGCGGACAAATCAGTAAATATATATACGGACACTTTGCAGAACATCTGGGAAGATGCATTTACGACGGATTTTGGGTTGGCAGGGAATCTGAAATCCCAAATATTAATGGAATAAGAAAAGATGTAGTCAATGCATTAAAGAAAATAAAAGTACCGGTACTGAGATGGCCCGGGGGATGTTTTGCGGATGAATATCACTGGATGGACGGAATCGGTCCTAAACGAGACAGAAAAAGATGCCTTAATACTCACTGGGGAATGGTTACGGAAACACATGATTTCGGCACACATGAATTTTTTGAATTGTGTGAACTGCTTGAGTGCGAAGCTTATGTTGCAGGCAATATGGGAAGCGGAACCGTAAAGGAAATGCAGGATTGGGTTGACTATATAAGCTGCGCCAATGGAACCTCCATGTCAGAACTGAGAAAAGAAAACGGCAGGGAGGAACCATGGGAATTGCCTTTTTTCGGAATCGGTAACGAAAACTGGGCGTGCGGCGGCAACATGAGACCTGAATACTATGCGGATTTATACAGAAAGTATCAGACATATGTGAAAAATTATCCAGGCAGCAGCGTGAGAAAAATTGCCTGCGGGCCAAATGAGGATAATTATGAATGGACTGATACGGTCATGAAAATAGCTTCAAAATTCATGTGGGGACTAAGTTTGCATTATTATACAATGGTAAATAATAACTTTCACAACATGGGGAATTCTGATAAATTTGGCGAAGACGACTGGCATAGTATCATAAAATACACATACTTAATGGATAAGTATATAAACGGCCATTCTAAAATCATGGATAAATATGACCCTGAAAAAAAAGTAGCGCTTGTAGTAGATGAATGGGGAACATGGTATAAAGCTATTGCCGGTACGAACAGGAGATTCCTGCATCAGCAGAACACCATCAGAGATGCGGTGTCTGCTTCTATACATTTTAATATATTTCACGCTAACTGCGACAGGGTTAAGATGGCAAATCTGGCTCAGACGGTAAACGTTCTGCAGTCGGTTATCCTAACATATGGCGAGACAATGATTAAAACCCCTACTTATCATGTATTTGATTTATATAAAGAACACCAGGACAACACACATCTTCCTTTAACGGAAAATCCCGGTGATTACAGGGGATTACCCCAGACAAGTTCAACTGCATCAATAAATGAAGAAACAGGGGTAGTTTATTATTCGGTAAGCAACGCTGATTCAGAAAACAACGCAGAGATGGAAGTCGTTATAAACGGTATCAATTCTATCAGCGAAACAACTGCACATCTGTTGACAGCTCCGGAAATAACAACGCATAATACGATGGAAGAGCCGGATAATGTACACATTGTCGAATTTAGCGGATTAAATATCTCCGGGGGGAAAATAACATTCCGGTTACCGCCAAGAAGCGTTATGACTATTTCAATAAAATAAGATTCGTTGAATAAATTACGCTATTAGACTTCAGCAATAATTGCCGAAAATTTCTTAGCGCTATTTTATTGTGAGGGTATCTAAATAGGAATGAAGTTCATCTCTCTCATTGGG